>JALNXC010000103.1 GCA_023230535.1 Alkaliphilus sp.
AAAAGTGCTTTTTCACACAGCCTGACGTTTCGTTTGGCACCTTTTCTTATCGGTGATTTATCTTGCGGCATAATTAAGAATATATCAGTCTGCGTGGTAATTGTTACTCTGAGCATTAACGAAGAGTCTCCCGTTTCTCACTCCTCATTTCCCACCTCTCACCTCTCACTTCTCACTTCTCACCTCTCATATTGACATATGTCACATATTATATATAATAGTATTTGTAAAGAAATGCATTTATAAATGCATTTCCGGTAAAAATAAGTTATAATAATATTATCGTTTACAAAAGATATCAATTGATTTAAAAAGGAGATTAAAACATGAGCGAAAAATGTGATCAAAATTGCGAAAGTTGTAGTGCAAGGAGCGGTGAAGGTACGGAGAAAAAAACAGATTTTGTCGCACAACCTCACGAGCTCAGTAACGTAAAGAATATCATTGGCGTTTTGAGTGGCAAAGGTGGGGTGGGAAAATCCATTGTAACCTCCATGCTTGCTGTAACAATGAATAGAATGGGATATAAAACGGCTATTCTTGATGCTGATATTACCGGGCCCTCCATTCCTAAAATTTTTGGTTTAAAAGGGAAAGCAGAAGGAGATTCTCGGGGGATATTTCCTATCAAAAGTAGTACGGGGATAGATATCATGTCGATTAATTTAGTTTTAGACAGCGATACGGATCCCGTTATTGTGAGGGGACCGCTTATTTCAAGTACTGTCAAACAATTCTGGACAGATGTCATGTGGGGCGATATAGATTTCATGTTTGTCGATATGCCGCCGGGCACGGGTGATGTTCCGCTAACCGTATTTCAATCCATAACTGTAGATGGAATTATTGTTGTAACCTCTCCCCAGGAGCTTGTATCGATGATTGTATCTAAGGCAGTCAGAATGGCTGAAATTATGGATGTTTCCATTATCGGTTTGGTAGAAAACATGTCATATTTTACATGTCCCGATAACGGGAAGGACTATAAAGTGTTTGGCGAAAGCCACATAGATGAAGTTGCGGAAAAACATAATTTGAAAGTTCTTGCTAAATTACCGATTGACCCCAAAATATCGGAAGCATGTGATAAGGGCGAAATAGAATTATATGATGGAAATTGGGTTGACCCTGTTGCAAAAATATTGGAAGAAATGGGAGAAGTACGTTAAATAAGGGCGGATCCATGTATCCGTCTCGTTTATATTTTGTTCAAATAGTAGGGGCGGACCCGTGTGCCCGCTCTGTTTACATTTTGTTCAGGTGGTAGGGGCGGACCCGTGTGCCCGCTCTGTTTACATTTTGTTCAGGTGGTAGGGGCGGACCCGTGTGTCCGCCTTGTTCATATTTTGTTCAAGTAGTAGGGGCGGACCCGTGTGTCCGCCCTAACTTCCTTATATGATTTCTTAATAAAAAATGTTTAATTTTAAAATACTATGTTTAGGGTATACATAATAAACAAAGACATTAAACAGTTTTTTAAAATTGGAGGGGATTAAGATGATGTATGAGATAACCGATATTTTTTCGAACGATATTATGTATGAAGAAGAGGGGCCTCTTATTTCGTTATATCAACCAACTCACAGGAAAAGGCCCGATAATAAACAGGATATCATAAGATTTAAGAATCTTGTTCAAAGAATAGAAAATTCTTTGAAGCAAAAATATCCTAAAAGAGAAATCCCTGAATTACTTAAACCTTTTAAACAGTTAGTCGAAGATAAATTATTTTGGAATAGTACAACCGATGGTTTAGCCATACTGGCAAATAGAAACAGATGTGTAGTTTATAAATTGGAGCGCCCGGTAGAGGAATTATCGGTGGTGGCAAATAGCTGGCATATAAAACCTCTAATCAGGGCCTTTCAGTCTGCAGGGAAATTTCATATTTTGGGATTAAACAGAAAGAAATTTGCCTTGTATGAAGGTAATAGATATGGATTTAGGGAGGTTGAGATAGATCCGGATGTTCCAAGGACCATAAATGAGGTATTGGGTGATGAATATTCGGAACCTTATCTGTCATTGGGAACATATGCGGGAGCCGGTAAAGCTATGTTCCACGGACATGGGGGGAGACAGAACGAAACAGATAAAGATACCGAAAAATATTTTAGATATGTGGACAGGTTTATTTTAGATACTTATTCTAATCCGACAAGAACACTGTTGATTTTAGTATCACTTGATGCACATCAGGGATTATTTAGAAATATAACTAAAAATCCTTATTTAATAGACGAAGGAGTAAGGGTAAATTACGAGACCCTTTTGATAGAAGATTTGAGAGAAGCTGCTTGGAAGGTAATAGAATCGTATTATCTCGAAAAAACAAGAAAACTGGTGGATAGATTTAACTTACAGAGATCTAAATTTTTGGGTTCCGACATTTTAGGTGAGGTCGCCAGATTGGTTTTCGAGGGCAGGGTAGACACGCTCATCATAGAAGCGGACAGAATAGAGCCGGGAAGGATAGATGAAAAGACCGGCAGGATAGAAGAAGGGGACTTGGAGGATCCGGAAATCAATGATGTATTAAATGATTTAGCAAGGATGGTATATAGGAACAAAGGCGAGGTAATTATACTTCCTAAAGAGAGAATGCCGAGCGAAACGGGAGTGGCGGCGATATACAGATATTAATCGAAAAGGTTTGGTTATTTACGGCGCTTATATTATAATATAGATGAATAAACCGAACATCTGATAAAAAACACGGTCCGGGAATCATGATCGGATAGGGGTGGGCTTTGCCCGCCCGTTTGTATATCTAATAATCAAGGAGTGGAAAAAAGTGAAGTATTTTTTAGCATTTGTGCTTTTGGCAACATTTATAGCCAGAAAAAAATTACTGCGCATGTTAGAGAATGAGAGCAGAGCCGACAAGGATATGACAGATTCGGTACTGCCAAAAGATAAACCGCGAAAATAAGGGCATAAAGGAGTTAAAACATGAAACTTATCTATAGGGGTAAAACGAAAGATGTATATGATTCGGAAAATGGCAATTATTTGCTCAAATTTAAGGATGATGTGACGGGAGAAGACGGCAAATTTGATCCGGGAGCAAATGTGGCCGGATTAACCATAGAAGGAATGGGTAAATCCGGGCTCAGATTGACAAAGTATTTTTTTGAAATATTAGAAGATAGGGGCATACCTACACACTATGTCAATGCGGACATTGAGGAGGCTACCATGACGGTAAAACCGGCTACCATGTTCGGCAAGGGAGTCGAGGTTATTTGCCGATATAGGGCGGTAGGCAGTTTTTTGCGCCGTTATGGGATGTATGCGGAGGAAGGGCAGGAACTGGATTCTTTTGTTGAATTTACGCTCAAGGATGATGAACGCAATGACCCTCCCATATCGATAGACGGGCTGCATATGTTGGGAATATTGACGAGGGAAGAGTACAAGATCATAGAGGACCTGACTAAAAAAATATGTAATATAATAAAAGAAGAATTGGCTGAAAAAGGTATAGAACTCTACGATATTAAACTGGAATTTGGCAGAATCGGGGAAAAGGGCGAGATTGTCCTGATAGATGAAATTTCAGGCGGGAATATGAGGGTATATAAAGATGGAAAATATATAGAGCCGTTACAGTTAGAAAAATTAATATTGGCTGATTGATGAAAACATTGGGCTGGTTCTGTTAAATAGGTCAATTAAGGCGGAAAACTTACAGGGTTAAAATTTATAGTTTGCTAAAAAAGCATATTTTAATTCTGATATACTTCCTTAGGGTGGATAGATTAGAAAATCCGATATCGATAGGGAGTATTTCTATTTTGTATTGCTAAAAACAGGGTCATTTTATTTTTTGGATTTTTGGATAAACAATCTGGATATTTAGTAAAAAATGATATAGAATTTATGTTTGAATAGTGTAAAGTGTTTGTAGAGAAAATAGGAAGAAAGGAATAAATTGTGAAACTGCTTAAATTAGAAGTCCGACATTGAGAAATTTTTATCGGGAGATGATTACATGAGCAAACTTTTGAAATTTTTGAAACCTTATCGTGTCGCTATATTGACAGCTTCAGGTTTAATATTTATACAGATTATTTTAGAATTACTCCTACCCACATTGATGGGCAGCATTATCGATATAGGAGTAGCCGGGGGAGATACGGCATATATATTTAAAACCGGCGGGCTGATGATGTTAATTGCATCGATTGTTATATTGCTTGCGATCATATCAATTTATCTGTCATCCAGGATTTCTATGGCCTTCGCAAGGGATATACGCGGTGAAATCTTTAAAAAGGTGGAAAATTTTTCGCTCAACGAGTTTGATAAGATAGGTACGTCGTCATTGATCACCAGAACTACAAACGACATCACACAGCTGCAGCAGGTGGTGATGATGTCCTTAAGGATAATGGCAAGGGCACCTATGATAACAATAGGCAGTATTATTATGGCTGTTTATAAAAATGCCAGGTTATCGCTGATCATCATATTTGTTTTACCTGTAATTATGCTAACGGTGCTCATCGTAACCAAAAAAGGCGTGCCGTTATTCAGGTCGATACAGATTAAGCTTGATAAATTGAATCAAATCTTGAGAGAAAACCTGATGGGCGTCAGAGTGGTAAGGGCATTCAATAGGATAGATTATGAAAAAGAACGTTTCAGAGAAGCAAACGAAGATATTACAAATACAACGATCAAGGTCAACAAAATGATGGCAACTATGATGCCCGCCATAACCTTGGCTCTCAACTTTACTATAATAGCCGTGATATGGTACGGTTCTATAAATATAGACAGGGGCGCCATGCAGGTGGGAGATTTAATGGCATTTATTCAATATGTGATACAGAGTATGTTTTATATAGCCATGCTCTCCATGATTTTTATAATGATATCTCGTGCCTCTGCATCTGCTACAAGAATCAATGAGGTGCTCGATATGGAATCGGATATAAAAGATCCGGAAAACCCCGACATTACGGAAATAAAAGACGGCACTATACAATTTAAAAATGTGACCTTCAGCTATTCGGGCGCGGAAGAACCGGCCTTGAAAAATATTTCTTTTACGGCAAAACCGGGTGAAGTTACCGCTATTATAGGGGGAACCGGTTCGGGAAAATCAACGCTGATAAATCTCATTCCCAGGTTTTATGATGTAGACAGCGGCAGTATTCTGATAGACGGGATAGATATAAGGAAGATGAAGCAGAAGGCTTTGAGGGATGCTATAGGCTTGGTGCCTCAAGGATCGGTTCTCTTTACGGGGACGATTGCGGATAATATCAAATATGGAAAGGATTTCGCAACGGGCGAGGATATTGGGCATGCAATTGAGATAGCTCAGGCCGAAGGGTTTGTATTGAGTATGAAAAAAGGGTTTGATTCTATCATCGCGCAAGGGGGAACCAATGTATCCGGCGGGCAAAAACAGAGGCTTTCTATTGCGAGGGCATTGGTACGAAAACCAAAAATATATTTGTTTGATGATAGTTTTTCCGCACTTGACTTTAAAACCGATGCAAAATTGCGCAGTGCCCTAAAAGATGAGGTCGCCGAATCCACACTGATAATAGTCTCACAGAGAGTGAGCACCGTTATAGATGCGGATCAGATAATAGTTTTAGATAGGGGAGCGATTTGCGGGATAGGAGTCCATAGAGAATTATTAAAAACTTGCAATGTTTATAGGGAAATTGTATCTTCCCAGCTTTCAGAGGAGGAGATTGCCTGATGAAGGATAATGATAATAGAGAAGCAAGGCAGATAGCAGGGATGG
>JALNXC010000104.1 GCA_023230535.1 Alkaliphilus sp.
AACGGCATCTTGGATTTATTTTACGGATCTTCCAATATTGGAAGATTTTTTTAAGGAAATAGAAAGAGGTTAACCGATATAATTCATATATTCCCGGGGAAATGTTCAAAAATTTACGCCGGTTATATTTGGGATTTAAGTGAAGGTATGTTTTTTATAATTGGTCTTATGTCCAGGGCCCCGGTTATGGATAATAAAACTAGATATAGTATAAAGCCTAGTAGTGTAGCCAATAGGGTGCTCAGGAGATTGCTATTTGTGATTAAAAAGGATGTTTTATAACTATAAAACATCAGTATTATCATGAAAATGGAGCATATAGTTGCCTTGACTGACGATTTTATTATAGAAAATCGCATATCGATTATTCCTTTTAAAGTGATCATGTTCAGCATAAAAATTACAAATGCTGAAAGGATATATCCTATAAAAAAACCGTTTATTCCGTATCTGGGATTGGGAATCAAAAAATATGTGCAATAAAGTTGGATCAATATTCCCAGCAAATAATTGATCGTATTTATTACTTGTTTTCCCATACCATGCAAAATACCTGATAGGGTATGTTGCATACATAAAAATATGGTTGAATAACTTGCTATAGTTAAATATTTTCCTACATCCTGCTGATTGTAGATAAGTTGTGCAATATGATTACCAAAAATAGCATATACAAAGGTGATTGGAATAGCTACCAGTAATGTCAATTTTATTGCCAAATTTGATTGGGAACGGATGTCTTCCATGTTATTTATGGCTATTTGTTCTGATATATCCGGAATTATATTGACTGCTAAGGCAGATGTAACCGTAAATGGCAGAAATAATAAAGGCATTGTCATACCGGTTATTTTACCGAAGGTTTGAATTGCTTCGGAGCTTGTATACCCTGCTATTATTAATCTTTGAGGTATTAAAATAGAATTGGCGGTTTGTATCAATACGGAAACCAATTTACCTATGGTGATAGGGATGGAAATATATAATATGTTACCGGCCACCTTGAACGAAGAGGTGGAATATACCTTCAAAAAATGCTTTTTGGGGTTTAATTTTTTGAAATTAAATTTGAATACTAAATATATTAATCCGAATATTTCCCCTAGGGAAACCCCTATGATTCCTATCGTAGCTGCTAAAATAGGGTTAGAAGGTTTTTTATAAACTAAATAAGACAGGACAAATATTATACGGATTAATTGTTCTACAATTTGAGCGTTAGCCGGAGGAGATACATCTTTTAATCCATAAAAAAATCCTCTTAATATTCCGGAGAATGTTATTAAACTTATTGCCGGTATTGTAAATAAAAATGGATAATATATTGATTTGTTTTTCAATATTTTAGTGATTATAAAGTCTATGTTAAGAGATACTAATATGGATATAATTAAAGAAAGAGTCCCTCCGATACAAAGAGCTATGGTTAAAACCTTATATACACCCTCTCTGTTATTTAAAGAGTTTTCTTTTGCAACAAGACTGGATACTGCAATGGGAATTCCCGCAGTTGTTACAGTTGTAAGTAACATCAAAAAAGGGAACACCATTTGATATAAACCTATCGCTTCTGCTCCTATAAGCCTTGAAAGCATAATTCTATATATAAATCCTAAAGATCTAACTAAAAAGTTAACTATAACAAGTAAAATTGTCCCATAAATAAAAGAAGATTTTTTCAATATTGGGCCCTCCTTTCGTTATTTATATAGTTATACTTATTCCGGCAAATAAAAAAATATACATTGATGCAGATATGAAATGAAAAGGGAAAAGTATTTTATAATATAGAATCATTTGTTTATTTTTTTGGGAAAAACATATAATACCTATAAGATTATCCTTCAATACATAATTTAATAAAAACCTAGCAAAATAACAGTAGAGGAGGTGTAATGGGTGAATTTAAACACAGAGGATATGATTATAAAAAAACTGTTGGATGTACAGGAAATGGTAAGGGATTTTGAAATGTTTTCTAAACACGCCGAAGATGAACAGGTAGCTTCTGCATTTAAAAATTTTGCTGAGGAAAGTGGTATGCAAGCCAGGGAACTACAAAAATTGGCCGATCGTTACAGAAAGGATTGATTTAAACGAGCAATACCTATTCTATTTTTAAAAAAGATAGGTTTACCGGCAGTTAAAAATTAAAATAGTGGGTAGAATATTTTAAAAGTCATCTATGTTCTAATATGGATGGCTTTTTACAGTTTGGCAACAATATGCAAAGCTGATATAATATAAATAAACATTTAGATAGGAGTAATATTGAATGGAAAGTTTCGATGATATTAAGTTATGTAAACATAAAGGGGAGCATTTATATGTTCAGTTATATAAGGCAATAAAAGGGCTTATCATCAGTGGTAAGATAAGTAATGATGAAAAATTACCTCCTATACGTAAACTAGCGAAGGAACTTAAAGTTAACAATGTTACAGTTGTAAATGCATACCATATTTTAGAACAGGAAGGATTAGTATACAAAAAAATAGGGAGTGGCACATATGTGTCACCGGATTTATTTGAATATACATACGAAGAACAGGGGGTATCAAATAGTTCCGGGTCCCTCTCTTTTATAGAACGAGGTCAAATCCAGATTCAAAAAGATATGATCAATTTTGCCAGTGCAACACCCATGTCGGAATTATTCCCGGTAGATGATTTTAAACGGGCCCTAAATGAGGTTTTAGACAGGGATGGGGGGCATGCTTTTGATTATCAGGAAAGTCGGGGATATTTCCCATTAAGGAAAGCATTGATAGGGTATGTAAAAGAATACAATATTTCTGCAAATATTGATAGTATACAAATTATTTCCGGAGCCCAGCAGGGTATAGATATTATTGCAAAAGCTTTATTAAATTATGATGATGTGGTTATTATTGAGAGCCCCTCATATACAGGCGCTATAGCTTCCTTTAAATCCAGGGGGGCTAAAATTATAGATGTAAAACTATTGGATGATGGTATAGATATTGAGGATTTAGATAAAAAAATTCGTATTTTCAACCCCAAATTTTTATATTTAATGCCTAATTTTCAAAATCCAACCGGGATATCATATAGCCGAAACAAAAAAAATAAAATTATTGATTTATGCAGACAACATGAAATATATATAGTGGAAGATGATTATTTGAGCGATTTAAATTTTTATTCTAAAGATAACACCACTTTAAAAAGCCTGGATATAGATAATGAATTAGTTATTTATGTGAAAAGTTTTTCAAAAATATTTATGCCCGGACTCAGGTTAGGATTTTTAATAGCGCCGGCAATATTTTATGAACATCTGCTTTTTGCCAAACATTCTTCGGACATCTCCACATCGGGGCTTTTACAAAGGGCATTGGAGATATATTTTACCAGGGGAACATGGAAAGAGCACATTGAATATATGGGAGAAAAGTATAAAGATGTTTTTGATATCATGTTAAAAAATATTGAAAAATACATGCCGCCCGAGGTTGATTTTATGTACCCGCAAGGTGGAGTTAATTTTTGGTTTAGATTGCCAAAGGGCATCTCTTCGAAAAACTTATATGAAACGGCTATTAAAAACAATGTCGCTATAGCTCCGGGCAATTTGTTTTTTGTTCATCAAAACGATGACAGACATTTTAGGTTAAGTATTGCATCTGTTAATGATGATGAGATAGAGCACGGAATAATTATAATAAGCAATATAATTAAAAATTTGATTAAAGAAAAAAATGACAGTGAAACTAGGGAAGAAATATACAAACCCATATTATAATAGAATTCATGCCGGAGGTATATGAAACAATAAATAGCGGTAAAAAACATAAAATTTTAAAAACCCGGCAGATTGTCAAGCTAATTTCCGGCTTCTAATAATGAAAGGGGTATTATTGTGAAGAAGGCCAAAATTATTTGCAACCCTAATTCCGGAAGGCAAATAGTGCAAAAAAACATATTTAATTTGGTAAAAATATTAAAGGAAAACAATTATTATGTGGATATATATACGACAAAGGCACAGTTGGACGCTATGTATGCAGCTTCAGAGGCTTGTAAAAACGAATACGACATAGTTGCGGCAATAGGGGGAGACGGAACCGTTAATGAAGTTGTCAACGGCATCATGGCCAACGAATTCAGGCCTAAATTAGCAGTATATCCGGCGGGCACCGTAAATGATTTTGCCAGTTATTTGAAAATTCCGCGTGTAATGAAAGAATTCGCAAAAATAATTATTAAAGGAAAGACAACCAGGATAGATGTCGGGTTAGCAGGGGATAGGTATTTTTTAAATGTTGCTGCGGCGGGATTGCTCACAGATGTGGCTTATAGGGTTTCTCCCGAGGCAAAGACTGTTTTGGGGAAATTTGCATATTATTTGGAAGGTCTCAGGGAGCTGCCGAGGCAAATATTTAAACCCATAAAAATAACACTGAAAATAGGTGACATAGAAGAGGAAAGAGAAATATTGTTTTTTCTGGTAGCAAATACTCCCTCTGTGGGCGGGTTTAAATATGTCGCTCCGGAGGCCAGCATTAACGATGGAAAGTTCGATCTGCTTATCGTTGAAAAAAGCCAATTTATAGATGTAGCAAGTATTTTTTTTATGGCCCTATCGGGCAATCACACGAGCCATCCTAATTTACAATATATACAGATAGATGCTTTCCGCGTTCATTGTGACGATAATATATATGTGGATCTGGATGGTGAACAGGGGGGCAAACTCCCTATGGACTTTCGGATCGAGAAGGAGGCTATTGATCTGATTATTCCATCGGATGTAATTTAAGAAATATATGCTTAAAAAATAAACATTAAGAGGACTTTTAAAGTCATCTTGATGTCTATTTTTTTGAGTTCTTAACACATAGTTTAGTTTTAGATATTCAAATAATTCATAATTTCATCTAATTTAGATAATTGTTCCTGATTTAACAAGGGTTTAATTTTTTCTATTATCTCATCATGATCGGGTACCGATTCTTTGAGTTGTTTTAATCCATATAAGATCTCATCTTCCGATTTGTCACTATATTTATTAAACAATTCCAACGCTTTTTGGTAATCTTCTTCAGAAACCATGTCTTTTATCTCTTGAAGCCTTTCATAATTGCCGGGTTTAAGAGTTTTAAAAAGATCGTTTAATTTTCCGTAAAACATTATAATTCCTCCTAAATAATGATTTTTTATATTTTAAATTTATAAGATGCCAATATTGATGTTTGTTATGAACAGTTTTCTGTATATAGATATGCATAGCAAATACATTTTGTCACTAAAATAAAATTATTATTTATCGGTATGGTAATTTAAAAGTTAATAAAACATTTTTTACTGAATATACATATACTGTATAATAGTTTGAAATTGAAAGGAGGTCAACAATGGGAGAACATGAACAGAATCTTAAAATCCAATCAAATTGGCTACTTTTTTTTCTATTTTTACTTTTTATATATCGTAAAGATATGAATAAACTGAATTTTCAAGAAATAAATTTAATCGGTTTAGATAAAAAAATCGAATTACTCAATAGAATAAGGGAGTATTTGGATCCACAGGAACAACATATTGTTCATAGTACGGAAATCATATTACAAATTATTGCTAAAATTAAAATATTGATGGATTTACCGCAGGTTGGGGCATCGGAAATGAGGTATTCCACATCGGATCTAAAGGATAGAAAGCGCAGTATGTTAATGGATTTAAGTGGATTTCTTGA
>JALNXC010000105.1 GCA_023230535.1 Alkaliphilus sp.
GTCTACATCCATATCCATAATATTCGATTTGATAACCTGCCCTGTTTCCACAGGAGGCTCTATCTCTATCCTTGCAAGTATATACATCATTTTTTTCATCTCATCTTTAGTAATGGGTTTATTTGTTCTAACCGGTAAGAGAGGTTCTTTCAGACTGGTTGTTCTAATAGTGGCAGTAAGCACCCGCACAGGATTTTTGTATTCAGCCAGGGCATACTGCTTCCCCTGTTTGCATTTATTACCTTCAATACTGAGAACCTCTTCACTCTTTTCATCAATAGCTAAGGTTATATTGCAGCCCATAGGACAATTTGTACATATCACATCAATTGCTTTTGGCATACTATTTTCCTTTCTCTTCACAATTAATTACTATTTCTTTTATGCCCTTTGGTACTTTGCTCAGATGTTTCTCGTAAGAAATATCATAAGTTAACATAGAACTGGGCTTAACAACTCTTTCTGTTTTCTTAAGAATATCTCCAACATTTACCCTTACTGTTTCCTTTGGTTCCTGTACTCTCATATATAGTGTCACATCTTCTTTACCTGAAATCATCTGTGGTACCACATATCTGATGTTCTCTCCTGGGATTAATTTAATAACTCCTTCATCCAACTCTTCTCCTTTAGCATATCGGGCAGCATTAAAACCGGCAATTTCAGATTCCCAGGAAACATTATCTACCAAATCATGTACCTGTACCACATTTCCACCAGCAAAGATACCATTTGCATTGGTCATCCTGAATTCATTGACAATTGGGCCACCAGTAATGGGGTCTAATTTTACTCCTGCCATTGTGGATAATTCATTTTCTGGTATCAGTCCAACAGACAGAATAAGTGTGTCACAGTCAACTCTCTTCTCAGTTCCAGCAATAGGCATCATTCTATCATCTACTTCAGAGATAGTAACACCTTCCACCCGTTCCCTTCCATGAATCCAGGAGACAGTATGTTTTAATAAAATATCTATATTAAAATCGTGAAGGCACTGAACCTCATTTCTAATTAAGCCTCCAATATAGGGAAGGACTTCGACTACTGCTTTTACATTTAATCCCTCCAGAGTAAGTCGGCGAGCCATAATCATTCCAATATCGCCTGAACCCAGAATTACAACTTCTTTTCCCGGAATATAACCTTCTACGTTAACAAATCTCTGTGCTGTACCAGCTGTAAAAACACCAGCTGGCCTATTTCCAGAAACCATGATGCTTTCTCTGGTTCTTTCCCTGCAGCCCATGGCTAGAATTATTGCTTTTGGATTAATAGTCTGAACCCCATTTTCATTGCAAAAAGTTACTTTTTTATCAGGAGTAATATTCAGAACCATGCTATCCAGTAGTACATTGATACCCATCTCTTTTATTCTATTGATAAATTTTTTAGCATATTCAGGCCCGGTCATATCCTCACCAAAATACCATAATCCAAAACCATTATGTATACACTGGTGTAATAAACCACCCAGTATTTTATCTCTCTCAATGATTGTTACATTGGGAACACCTTCTTCTTTTGCCCTTATAGCAGCTGCTAACCCGGCTGGACCTGCTCCAATTATCAAAACATCGATATTATCATTTTTCGGAATCATCATATTAAGGCCTCTTCTTTCTCTAACAATAATTCTTTTGCTTTGTAAGGAATTAAAACAGAGTTATAGCTTCTTTTTACAACCTCGGTAATTGGAATATTTAATTCCCTGGCCAGTATTTCAATAACCCTAGGACCACAAAAACCTCTTTTGCATCTTCCCATCCCCGCTCTTGTTCTGAATTTAATACCCTGCTCAGAAATTGCTCCTCTTCTTATTGCTTCTACAATTTCACCTTCTGTAACTGTTTCACATCTACAAATAACATGACCATATCGAGGATCCTTTTTAATTAGTTCATTTCTTTCTTCATCTGATAATTCACTGAAATCAGGAATTGCTCTTCTTTTTGGATTAAAATTACTCTTCTTTTCTAATTTCAAACCTGCTTCAGTAAGCATCTCTACAACATGTCTCGATAGACCCAGTGCCCCGGCTATACCAGGTGCTCTGAGCACAATATTAATTATTTTTTCATTAAAAGGAGAAAATTCTACAAGATAATCATCAGGTTCTTTTGTTCCAAAAGCTCTGACTCCTCTCCATAAATTAATTACATCCTTCCTTGTTATCCCTGGTATTATATTAGATACACCATTGGCTCCTTGAATACCATCTTCTAAAATTATCTCAGTATCTTCTGCTCCTTCTACTGTTCCATATCTACCAGATGTTCCGATTAAATTGCCATGTGCTGTTGGTTTTACAAATTCCAAAAATCCTGGCTGACAGGGCGTTCGTACCATAGAATTGATTAGATTTCTTTTGTTTTTATCATATATCATCAAAGTACTGGTTTTATAATTGAATTTGAAGTCGCTCCCGCCACCCATCTGCGCAATTCTGTCAGCATATCCACCTGCACAATTAATGATAAAATTTGTTTTAATATTGCCCTGTTTGGTTTCAACAATATGATGGGCATTTTCTTTTATTATATTTTTCACTTCAGCATCAAGTATTACTTCAACATCATTATCCTTTGCATTTTCAGCTAAGGCAATAGCAATCTCGGGCGGGAAGGCATCGACCAAATGCCTATCATCATACAGTCCTTTTATTGCGTTCTTAGTTAAATTAGGCTCTATTTCAAAGATTTCATCCTTATTCACTATTCTGTAAGAATTAACATATTCTTCGCCCATCTCCTGAGCTACTTTTTCATAATAATCCAGACCTTTGAGTTCTTCTTCATTTCTGGCAAACACCAATACTGGTAAGCGGATATATTTTATGTCCAGTTCATCAAAAACTTTGGGCCATTCCCTAAAACCCTCCTCACACCATCTCATCTTGAACCCATCTGGATTATACAAAGGCTCGCCCGGTTTGAGCAAAATACTCTTTGCTATTAAGGAACCTATCATTACCAGACCTGCATATATGCTGGCTGTAGCTGTTTTGGTCTGCCCATTTGCTAAAGCATAATTCTTTTCAACTAATATCGTTTTAAGATTATATTTTGATAATTCTCGAGCTATAGCAGTCCCGGCTATTCCACCACCAATAATGACAATGTCAGCTTCCCTGTTATTTACCATTACTGTTTCTCCTTTTCTCATTATTGTTCAATTATTAATGTAAAATCTACTTCTTTTTAATCTTTTTAAATCTTTTCTTCAGGAATAATAACTGATTTACCACTTTGAATTATTTTTCTATGTTTAGTTCTCTGGAACACTGTCATTATTCCGATTAATAAAAATCCTATAATTACAAATTTATAATCTGGAATAAGAATCATAATACTGCCTGCTATTAAAATTACACTATACAGCATGTTAATTCGAGTGAAATAAAATCTTGCCATTGCACAGGATATTATATAAGTAGCCACAAATGAAAATAGTAATATCAGAATTATCTGTAATAGATTCCCGTTCATTAAGAGAGCATTATTATAGATAAATACATAAGGCATAATGATAACGGGAAATGCCAATTCCATTGCGATGACAGATGTTTTAAAAAAATTTGAGTTGGCTATACCAGATGCAACATAAGAATTGGGAGCAACAGGGGGAGTTATTTCTGCTAAGACAGAAAAATAGAAGACAAACATATGTGCAGCAAAAGGCCATACACCCATTTGTGTTAAAGCAGGAACAACCAGTATTGATAAAACAATATAAGCACCGACAGGCGGCATTCCCATCCCCAGAATAATGGAGGCAATCATTGTTAGTATAAGTAACAGGAATAAATTACCTCCAGACAACTTTATCAGTATAGTGGAAACCATGAAACCTAAACCGGTAAAATTAACCATACCAACTACTATACTGGCAATCGATAAAATCGCAACTACTGTTAAAGCCGAAATTGCCCCACCAGTCAAAGATTGAACTATATCCGTTACACTCATCCGAGTCTCTTTTTGTAACATCGCTGAAACAGGAATTGAGAGTAGCGACCAGAAAACTGCTCGAGTAATGTGGAAATGTAATGCTAACAGTATTACAAGTATAAGCGGCGGTAATAGGTAGTTCCATCCGCTTTTAAACACTTCCCATGAATTACCCAATGTTTCTTTTGATCCGCCTACCAAGCCCATCCTCATAGAGCGAAAATCAACCATAATGAAAATTGCAATATAGTAAAAAATAGCTATGGGAAGGGAACGGATCATAATAGTAAAATAAGGCACTCCTATTATCGACATCATAATAAAAATGGCACTACCCATAACAGGGGGCATAATCAAACCACCTGAACCAGAGGCGGCAACAACTGCTGCAGAAAAATCAGGATCATATCCATTGTCAATCATTGCCCCAATGGTGAGATTCCCAACTGCTGCAGTGTTAGCAACTCCACTCCCTGAAATCATACCAAACAGTGCACTGGCAAAGACAGCTACTTTCGCAATCCCCCCTCTTAAATGCCCAACAAAACTCATTGCAAAATCAAGAAAAAACTTCCCTGCACCAGAACGATTATAGACAACTCCGAATAATACAAGTAAAAATACATAAGTGGCAGAAATCCCTGTTAACATCCCATAGAGACCTTCTGTTTTTAGAATCATATTAGAGATAATTCTTAAAAAGGGATAGTTCTTATGCATAAAAATTCCTGGCATCACCTCTCCATACAAGCCAAAGAGGATTATTAGAATAGCCAGTACCGGTAAAATAGAACCGATGCTGCGCCTTGCTCCCTCCAGGGTTAAAACAAGAATGACAATACCTATAATATAGTCAACTTTGGGTATAGGTAGCCCCACTGTTTGAGCCCTGTAAATCCAGGTAAAAAGAAAATAAATTGAAATACCTACATATGCAAGGGATAATATAATATCTAATATATGAAAATTATCTAAATCTTTTTTACCATTAAAACCATACACTAAAAAAATTAGGCAATAACCAATCATTAAATGAATTATCCTCTGGTCCATTGCCTGGAGCTGGAAATAACCAGTATAGATGTGAAATATTGAAAAACCTAAAGCTATTATATTTATCAGTCTTTCTTTAAACGACTTTCCTAGAATATCCATCCATGTACTCATATCTTTTTGAACCATGCTTTCTTCCTTTTTTATTATCTAATAACCTTCTCAAAATGTTTACTATTGGTGAGTATCTTTAATCTTATTTTTATATGAATTAGCCTGTCATGTATTTACTGGTGTATAAATTACCTATTAAAAACATTTTCAAAACCACTGCTCATGAATTTTATTTCGATGATTTTTACAAGATAGAGTAAGTAATATAATCTTTATCTACTAATTTTTTACCAGGCACCTTTTTCCTGATAAAATTTGAGAGCTCCTGGATGAATCGGCAATTCGTCATCGAGACCATCGAGGTCTTCTAAATTCCATAGTGCAGCTTGTGGATGAATAGCATTCTTTTCTTCAGGATGTTCAAAAATTGCTTTACATATCTTATAAACAACATCTTCCGGTATTTCTTTTCGACACATTATCGTTTGCCTCATATAGAAAGTTTGGTTATCTTTTTCCATCCCTGCATATGTCTCTTTAGGTATAATCAAGGGTTTTACGTATGGTCTTTTTTTAATCATGGTCTCTAATACATCATCAGGTATATCTATAAAATACACTTTATTAGTACTTGCCATATCAATTACGCCGGGAA
>JALNXC010000106.1 GCA_023230535.1 Alkaliphilus sp.
CAAGTTAAAAGAAAGAGAAATAAAATAATCTCCTTTAGGGCAACAGAAAAAGAAGCTGACCTATTAGATAAGAAAGTAGAGATAAGTGGACTTACTAAGCAAGATTATATTATTAGTTCATTAACTGCCTCTACTGTGTCTATTAAGGCTGATTATAGACTTGAAGATAAATTTGCTCTAGAAATATTTAGACTAGCAAAAGTTGTAAAGAAATATGGAAGATTAGAAGAGGAAGATCAAGAGATTTTAAGGTTTTTAATAGAGATTTACTATGAAATCAAAAAAGAAAAAAACCTTTAGCACAAAGGCCAAAGGCACACCCCATTTGGAATGTTTCTACCAAATTCATTTTACCATATGGGGTCTGTTTTGGACAGCATGAGGAGGTAAAAAGAATGGAAAAATATCTTGATTATGTAGAAAAGACAATAGATAAAGTCTTAGGCCTTGGAAATTTTGTAGCCTTTGACTGGAGCCGACATTTTGAATATAAGACAAGGAATTGGTCCTATGAAAGAGTTTAAACTAGTTATCCCTGAGATAGATCAGTCTTATTCTATAATTGATTTACAGAAAACAGTCAAAGGTGATGTAAAACAGATTACAGGAAATATTGTTACAGTACTTCTTAATCCAAAATATTGTAAGGCTAAGAAAATATATGAAGGACAAATCTTCTATGATAAATTTACCAATGAAATCAAATTTCAAGGCAAGATTATAGGGGAAAAAAGTATAAAACCAAACCAAATTAGACTATGGGATGACTCCCTAAATAACAGGTTAGGACTTGAAATAGAAAAGCATTTTGGACTTAATTACAATGCTAATAAAATGTGGGATGCAGTTCGCTTTGTTGCTAATCAATATGAAATAAGTCCACCAGAACAATATCTAAAAAATCTTACTTGGAAGGGAGATAGAAATGCAATAGCTAAACTCCTACCAACTTATCTAGGAGCTGAAGATACAGAACTTAATTCTTGGATTATGGAGCATATGATTTTAGGTTTGATTAAAAGAGTATTTGAACCAGGATCTAAGTTTGATGAAATGATGGTCTTAGTAGGTGGACAAGGAATAGGAAAGTCTACTTTTGCTAGATATTTGGCTATAAGAGATGATTGGTTTTGTACCATTGAAAATATTCAAGGTAAGGATGCTGTTATGAACTTAATGGGAAAGACTGTAGTAGAAATTGAAGAATTTGTAGCCTTAAGAAATGCAAAATCAGCTAATGAAGCAAAATCATTTTTATCTAAATTAAGCGATAGAATAAGAATCCCCTATGAAAAATTTTCAACAGATGTTCCTAGGACTTGTATTTTAATTGGTACTTTAAATGAAAGAACCTTTTTAAATGACCATACTGGCGAGAGAAGGTATCTACCAATAGAATGTTGTAAGGAAAAAAGAAAAAAGGCTATTTATCCTGACAAGGATTATCAAGGAAATCGATCAGAAAAAGATTATTTGGATTCCATTAGAGAAGATTTTAACCAAGCTTTGGCCTATGGATATAAACTTTATAAAGAAAAGAAACACTCCTGGACCTTACCAAAAGAATTACTAAAAGATTTTTACCAGGAGCAAGAAAAGTTTAAATACCTCAATCCAGATGTGGAAGATATTAGGTATTTTCTAGAAGAGTATAAGCCAGGAAGTCAAGAGCCTAACCTGACCTGCTTCAAGGAATTGGCTATGCAAGGCTATCAAATAAAATCAAAATCCTTCTCTGAAATAATGGACAATTACTTCCCAGAATGGAAGGCTATCAGATCATCAAAGACTAAAAGGATTACTCCTAGTGGAGTATCTATACCTGTAAAACTTTATTATGAGAGAGAGGAAAAGAAAGAAAAATTGTAACTGTGTAACCTTGTAACTTGTAACCAAGTTTTTAAAACCTTTAGAATCAGGCTAGTAGAAATGAAAGTTAAGTAATATCAAGGCTTACGGGAATAAAAATAAATGCTAATGCTATATTTGAGGACTTTTGAAATCCTAGGTTACAGTTACAAGTCTCCCTGTGCCTATTTTATATAAACAGAAATGAAGCTTAAAATAGAGGATAAAATCAAAAACTTTAATAGCAAGCACAGTAGCTGTACGGACAGCTACGGGAAAATTATAAAAGTGGGTTCTGTGTGGCCTACTTTTATATAGAAAATTTTCTACTTGTTCTTATCAGAATGATTTAGGGGTTCCCCCTAAGACCCTAGTTTGAAATAAAAAGAAAGGAAGAATATTATGGCCAATAGATACAGGAATGAAAGGATAGAAATTAAATTAACTAAGGAAGAAAAAGAACTTTTCAAGAAAAAACTTGAACTTAGCAAGTCAAAATCCATGGGACACTTTATAAGGAAATGTGTTATGGAGGCCCCTATATTTGTAGTAGATATGAATGAATTTAGGAAGATGCAGACCCTTATTGGGAGGAATGCAAACAATCTTAATCAGATAGCGAAAAGAGTAAATACTACAGGAGTAATCTATAGGGAAGACATAGAAGATCTTAAAAAAGAAAATGATGATATATCAAGAGAAATATTAAAGATACAGAATATCTTGGTTAGGAAATATATTTAAAACTACTTACAGGTGTAATTAGAACTAAAGTCTGTTATAATTATAATAATAAGTAAATTTGCAGAAGGAGATAAAGATATGGAGAATTTTGGACAGGTAGTTTTCAAAATTGATCAGGTCTTGGAGGAGAAAAACATAAGCAAAAACAAATTAGAAAAGGATGCTAATTTACAGAGGACTCAGCTCAATTCATATTGCAACAATAAAGTTAAGAGATTAGATTTAGCTACAATAGCAAAAATTTGCTATGTTTTAGACTGTGAGATAGCGGATATTATGGAGTACGTAGGGAAATAAAGGGGTGAAATAAGTAATGGTAAATGAGCAGGTAAAATCTAGAAAGCGAGTAGCAGACCATGGAGAGGTCTTTACTTCTGAAAGAGAAGTAAATGCAATGTTAGATTTAGTAAAACAGGAAACTGAAAGAATTGATAGTAGATTTTTAGAACCTGCCTGCGGGACAGGCAATTTTCTTGCTGAGATTTTGAATAGAAAATTAAAGGTGGTAAAGAAAAGATACTCTAAAAACAAATCGGATTATGAAAAATATGCTGTATTAGCTATTACGAGCATTTACGGTGTGGATATTTTAGAAGACAATGTTTTGGAATGCCGTAATCGTATGTTTTCAATTTTTAATGATGAATATACAAAGATATGTAAAGAAGATGCTAATGATGAATGCAGGGAGGCAGTAAGATATATATTATCTAGGAATATTTTACATGGAGATGCTTTAACAATGGCAACACTAGAGGGAGAACCAATTATATTTTCAGAATGGTCCTTAGTTAGTGGAAGCATGATAAAGCGAAGAGATTATCGTTATGATGAGTTATTAGCAGGGAGCCAAGAACAAATCTCTATTTTTATGGTGGGATGGGAGTACGATGAAGAAATTCAAGCTTTTATACCAGCACCTTTAAGAGAATATCCTCTTATAGATTATAGGAGGGTTCAATATGTTGAATAATGATTTATATTCTAATATGTATAATCCGGATGTTCTCTCAACCCTTGCTAATCTATCAAGTGATGAGGTGTTTACACCACCAGAAATTGCAAATCAGATGTTAGACTTGTTGCCTAAAGACCTATGGTCTAATCCAGAAACTACTTTTTTAGATCCTGCCTGTAAGTCAGGAGTATTTCTAAGGGAAATAGCTAAGCGTTTAATTGATGGACTAGAAGATAAAATACCGGATTTACAAGAAAGATTAGATCATATTTTCCAAAAACAAATATATGGAATTGCAATCACAGAACTTACTAGTTTACTTTCTAGGAGAAGTACATATGGTTCTAAATATGCAAATAGTATTTTTTCTTTTAGTGAGTTTGATAACCCCATAGGAAATATCAAGTTTAATATCATTGAACATACATGGGAAGGAGATAGATGTAAGTATTGTAGAGCATCGAAATCAGAGTATGATAGGAGAGATGATTTAGAAACTCATGCATATGAGTTTATTCATAGAAAAAAAACAGAGGAGATATTTAATATGAAATTTGATGTAATAATAGGAAATCCTCCTTATCAATTAGATGATGGAGGGGCTCAAGCGAGTGCAAAACCCATATATCACTTATTTATTGAGCAAGCGAAAAAATTAAATCCTAGATACTTAGTAATGATTACTCCTTCAAGATGGTTTTCGGGAGGAAAGGGTTTGGATAACTTTAGAAGAGATATGCTACACGATAAGCGCATTAAGAAGATTGTTGATTTTCAAGCTTCATCTGACTGTTTTCCCGGAGTAGAAATAAAAGGTGGAGTAAACTACTTTTTATGGGATAGGGATTATAATGATAAATGTGAAGTTATTAATATGGAGAAAGGAAATATAATATCGCAAGATAAAAGATTTTTATTAGAGGAGGGGATAGGTACTTTTATTAGATATAATGAATCAATAAGTATTTTAAGAAAAGTAAGAAAACATAATGATATAGAAGGTGAATTTTCTTCACTAGTTAGTGCAAGAAAGCCATTTGGTTTTCCCACCAATTTTAAAAGATATAATAAAACAAAAAGTGAAGGAGCTAATATAAAGATATATGGAAATAGGGTTGTAGGTTATGTGCCTATTAAGATTATAGAAAATAATAAAAAATGGATTAATACTCATAAAGTATATATATCTAGAGCATATGGAGCGGGTGAGAATTTCCCACATCAAATAATAAATCGCCCATTTTATGGTGAGAAAAACTCTGTATGTACTGAAACATATCTTCATATAGGGCCTTTTCAAAGTAAACAAGAAAGTAAGAATGCTATTAGTTATATAGAAACAAAATTTTTTAGGTTTATGGTAATGTTATTAAAAAATACTCAAGATGCAACTAGAAAAGTTTATGAACTTGTTCCGCTTCAAGACTTTTCTAAATCCTGGACAGATAAAGAGCTATACAAAAAATATAATTTAAATCAAGAAGAAATTGACTTTATAGAATCTATGATTAAACCAATGGAATAGGAGGGATAGCGTGGCCGAAAATAAGTTTTTTCCTCAACGACCAGAAGAGGAACCTATGATCTATGCTTATGAAGATATAAGATATCCTGGCTTATTAAAGGTTGGATATACAACTATAGGAGTTAAAAAAAGAGTAGCTCAGCAATTTCCAATAGTTCTACCAGGAGAGAAGCCCTATAAAATTGTTTTTGCTGAACCCGCTATTCGTAATGATGGTTCTACTTTCATGGATAAAAGAGTCCATGAGAGCTTAGAAAAAGCTAAAATAGAAAACCCTGATGGAGAATGGTATAAGTGTTCTGTCGAGGAATTGAGGGTCTCATATATTGCTGTTAGGGATAGAATAGAAAATATAGAAAATAGAACTGAAGACTTTAAAATGAGACCTGAGCAAAAGGATGCCGTAGAAAAAACTATAGTTTTTTACAGAAATGAAAAAAAAGAACATCCAGATAAAGCACCAAAATTCTTATGGAATGCTAAAATGAGATTTGGTAAAACCTTTGCATCTTATCAATTGGCTAAAAAAATGAAGATGAAAAGAGTTTTAGTCTTAACCTTTAAGCCTGCAGTTGAAAGTGCATGGGAAGAAGA
>JALNXC010000107.1 GCA_023230535.1 Alkaliphilus sp.
CTTATAAAATCTATTGGAAGGTAAATCAACCGGAGGGGATACCTTATTTAAAGATACTGCTAAACGATGAGGTAATAGCAGATAAAGATATGAATGAATATATAGATAAAGTTTTGGAAGAACACCCATTGGGAAAAATGAACAGGTCCCCTGCTTCAATGGAGGATATGAGCATGAAGTTTGAGACTCCTGAAATTAAAATTATGCTCGTTTTTAATAATATAGATATAAACCTTGATCCCAAATCAGATAAAATAAATTATTGGATCAATCTCAGTACCCTGTATATCGACGAGAAATTATAAAAACATCGGGGATGGCAGATTGCTGCTCCCATCATATGCATATTGAGAAATCCTATAATTCCGTATGGAACTATAGGATTTCTCTCTTTCCATATATGAATATATAATATATAATCTAATGTAACATCAATTCAAGGGGAATTTTACCATGAGAATAACAAATTTCGAAAGCCCGGGGTTACACGATTTGGCCCTATGGATAGAGGAAAATAAAGACAAAACAATCAATGAAGATATAATGAAAGAAATTTTAAAAACCTTCAACATAACTTTTATTGCCGAAGGGATAAATAGAATCCAAAGCACATTATTATGTGAATTAAAGGATTCGTACGTACAGCAGAGTCAGAGATATGTGACCATGGACGAGTCATCCTATGAAATCCCTTTATTAAATAAAACAGATAATATAAAAGCAAAAGAACTGATTGAAAGGGCCTTTAGATTATACGGCAAAATGTCCGAATTAAAGGAGGGGGAATTTAAAGGTAGGCCGAAGGCGGAGAATTACAAGCATGGAATACCTATAGAAGATGCAAGATATATATTGCCCCTTGCTACAAAGACAAACATGTCGATAGCGATGACGGGGGACAAACTCTATGATCTGTTTGTCCTGATAAATGACAAAAAATATTCTGATCTGTTCGATGATTGTAAAGGAGAAATTAGTAATTATTTGCCGGATGTCCTGCTGCAACAATTACCTACATATTATGACAGCAGAAAAAAGGCTGAAATTGCCGGACAATTTTATAATAAATACATGGAAAAAATAGATGAAGAGAATAATATGGTATATATAGACGGATTTAAAAATTTGGATTTGAAAGCGGGGTTAGGGGCTATGACGAGCACTTCGGCCGAAGCGCCGTCTGGGACCTTGATAAAATGGAGAGATAATGCTGATGAAAAAGCCGGGGGAGTGGTCAAGAGAGTTTTAGGGTATGGGCATGATAGTATTGCAGAACAGGCAAGGACAACATTCGGCATGATGTGCAGTATGGTAACATATCATCAGCAGATCAGACACAGGCTCTCTGAAAATCATAGGGAGAACATTTCAAATATAATCACGGATACAAAAAGAGATGTTGTTGTACCGCCCAGCATTAAAAGATCGGGATTTTATGAAGAATTTCTAAATCTGACGGATGAATTTAAAGAATTAAGATTGCATATATCAGATGAATATGGTGGGGGCGAGGCTTTGCCTCTCATATTAAACTGTGATCAAATAAAATTGATAATTTCGACAAATGCCAGAATAGACAGTAAAATGTTGTCCGATAGGATATGTTTTAATGCACAGTGGGAAATTAGAGACCTTGCTATCAAAAAACTGAAAATATTGAGAGGTCTGTCCGGTATATTATACGAAACAGCTCTTCCCGCTTGTGTAAAAGGAGAGTGCAGGGAAGGCAAACTTAGCTGTGGAAGACAGAACGAGATGCGAAAAATGTTTAGATAAATTATATAAAAGAGAGGAGGCAACAGACTGCCATTTTATTTATCATCCTGAGATGGACAGTATAGGTTTAATCTATGAATGGGCATGCTTGTCATCCTTGGATGGACAGTATAGATTTGATCCATGAAGGATCTCAATAAGCTCACAAATTATCATTTATCTACAGTGATGATAAGATGATAAAAGGATATAGAAAATGTTTTAATGCAGTCTGACAATGCCAATGGATAAAATAGAAGGGCGAAATCCTGTTATGGAAGCCCTAAGAGCCGGCCGTGAAATTGATAAGATTTTGATCGCCAAGGGAACCAGAGGCGGTTCTTTAATTAAAATATTGGGGAAGGCTAAGGATAAAGGCATCCCTGTTCAATATGTGGAAAGACAAAAGATAAACGAGATGTCGATATCAAATGCTCATCAGGGGATAATCGCCGTTGTAGCGGCTCATGAGTATGTGCATTTTGAGGATATTATCGAGGGTGCAAAAAATAGGGGTAAGACCCCTCTTATTTTAATATTAGATAAAATAACGGATCCGCATAATTTAGGTTCTATCATAAGAACAGCCGATGCCGTGGGGGCGGACGGTGTAATTATCCCTAAAAGGCATTCTGTAGGGCTGACGGCGGTTGTTGCAAAAAGTTCGGCCGGGGCTATTGAATATGTTCCGGTCGCAAAGGTGTCCAATATTGTCCAAACCATTGAACGTATCAAAGAGAGGGGCATATGGGTTGCAGGAGCGCATGCGGATGCGGAAAAAGAACATTATAATACTGATTTAAAGGGCCCCCTTGCCTTGGTTATAGGAAGCGAAGGCAAAGGGATTTCAAGATTAATAAAAGAAAAATGTGATTTTTTAGTTAAAATCCCCATGGTAGGGGAAATATCATCTCTAAATGCTTCGGTAGCGGCGGCAGTCTTATTGTATGAAGTGTTCAGACAAAGAGCAAGCATTGATGGTTAGGTAGGGTTAGAACATTGGAAGAATATTTAATTTTAGATGGTTATAATGTTATTAATTCCTGGCCCGAATTAAAATTATTGATGAATGAGAGCTTAGAGATAGCCAGAGATGAACTTATAGAATTGATGGCCGAATACAGGGCCTTCAAAGATATAAATGTCATTATTGTGTTCGATGCATATTTAGTAAAGGGAAATATGGGAACCAAGGAAATGATAAAAGGGGTAGAGGTGGTATTTACCGAAGAGCTGAGGACGGCGGATTGTTATATAGAAAGGCGTATAATTGAATTATCTAAGGAAAACAGAGTAGCGGTTGTTACCGATGATAGAACGGAACAGCAGATGATTTTAGGGAGCGGGGCCACCAGGATTTCGGTTAAGGAAATGGCCGCGATGTTTGATCAGATAAAAAACGAAATAAACGAAGAGATTGAAGTGAATAAAGTACAAAAAAATACTTTAAGTGATGCAATAGACATTCTTGTTCTGAAAAGGCTTGAAAAAATGAGAAGGGGACATTGAAACTCCTTGACTTTACATAATATATTAAGCTATAATAAAAGCATGAAAAACACGGATTTTTACTAAAATGTTGGAGGCGGTAGGCTTGGGTGCTGGTATAGCAAAAGAAGCTATTGAAAGCTATGGATTAACGGATGAGGTAATTGTTGAAGCCGCTAAAGATGGCGATATAGATGCTTTAGAGTATTTGATAAGGAAATATAAGAATTTTGTTCGTGCTAAAGCCAGATCGTATTTTCTAATCGGTGCCGACCGGGAGGATATTATACAGGAAGGCATGATAGGATTATATAAAGCAATTCGTGATTATAGATCTGATAAGCTGGCATCTTTCAGGGTTTTTGCCGAGCTCTGCATTACACGTCAAATAATAACAGCTATCAAAACTGCAACCAGACAAAAACATATTCCTTTAAATTCATATATATCATTAAATAAGCCGATCTACGATGAGGAGTCTGATAGAACATTATTAGATGTGATTTCCGGGCATAAGATTACGGATCCCGAAGAATTGGTAATTTCAAGAGAAGAATTGATACACATAGAGGAAAAGATAGGAGAAATCCTGAGCGGCTTGGAATGGGACGTGCTTACTCTATATTTACAAGGGAGGTCTTATCAAGAAATTGCCTATGATTTGGGCAGACATGTGAAATCTATAGATAATGCATTGCAGAGGGTAAAAAGGAAATTAGAGAAATATTTAGAAGAGAGAGATGAGGCTTATGCATAAATAAGGAGGGGATTTAACAATGGCTAAGGCAAAATTTGAAAGAACAAAACCACATGTTAATATTGGAACAATAGGTCACGTGGACCACGGGAAAACAACATTGACGGCTGCAATTACAAAAATATTAAATATGAAATATGGTACGGGAGAGGTAGTGACATTTGACAGAATAGATAAGGCACCGGAAGAGCGAGAGAGAGGAATTACAATTTCCACATCACATGTAGAATACGAGACAGAAAACAGGCATTATGCTCACGTGGACTGTCCGGGTCACGCGGATTATGTGAAGAACATGATCACGGGTGCCGCACAGATGGACGGTGCAATTTTGGTAGTTTCGGCGGCCGACGGCCCGATGCCGCAGACGAGGGAACATATTTTATTATCCAGACAGGTAGGGGTACCATATATCGTGGTATTTTTAAATAAATGCGACATGGTAGATGATGAAGAATTATTAGAATTAGTAGAGATGGAAGTCAGGGAATTGCTCGATGAATATGAGTTTCCGGGAGATGACACACCCATCATCAGAGGTTCCGCACTCAAAGCATTGGAAGACCCCGAAGGTGAGTGGGGCGACAAAATCATAGAACTGTTTGAGTATGTAGATTCATATATCCCCGAACCCGAGAGAGATGTAGACAAACCGTTCTTGATGCCCGTAGAAGACGTATTTTCAATCACAGGCAGGGGAACAGTGGCAACGGGAAGAGTGGAAAGAGGAGTAGTAAAAATACAGGATGAAGTGGAACTTGTCGGAATAGCGGAAGAATTGAGAAAAATAGTGGTGACGGGCGTAGAGATGTTCAGAAAACTTCTTGACAATGCTCAAGCGGGAGACAATGTAGGAGTATTGTTGAGAGGAGTCCAAAGGGACGAAATTCAAAGGGGCCAGGTATTGGCTAAACCCGGAACGATAAAACCGCACACAAAATTCGCAGCGGAGATATACGTGCTCAAAAAAGAAGAGGGCGGAAGACATACACCGTTTTTCGACGGATACAGGCCACAGTTTTATTTCAGAACAACGGATGTTACGGGTTCTATAAAATTACCTGAAGGAATGGAGATGGTAATGCCCGGAGATAACGTCACAATGGAAATAGAATTGATCTATCCGATAGCTATCGAAGAAGGATTGAGATTTGCTATCCGTGAAGGCGGAAGGACTGTAGGTGCCGGGGTGGTTGTCAATATTATCGAATAATAAAAAACTGATGTTATGTCATAAATTTAGAAGAAGGGAATCACTCTTCTTCTAAATTTACATGCATCCGAAAAGTAATTGCACTATTCCATATACGGCGGATAATGATAAAAAAGCGAAGCTAAAGTGTTTTTGCGCATAAATCCGGCGATAGGTAAGGTGCGGAAGGAGGGAAATAGATGGTTAAAAGCAACCAAAAAATCAGGATCAGATTGAAAGCATATGACCATAATGTATTAGACCAATCTGCCGAAAAGATTATTGAAACAGCTAAGAGAAGTGGTGCGGAAGTTTCCGGTCCGGTACCGTTGCCGACAGAGAAACAAATAATTACTATTCTGAGAGCGGTTCACAAATATAAGGATGCCAGAGAACAATTTGAAATGAGGACACATAAGAGATTGATCGATATTTTAAAACCGA
>JALNXC010000108.1 GCA_023230535.1 Alkaliphilus sp.
ATCTCAAGCTGTCCCCCGATATATTCAAAACTCCATTCTTTATTTTTATGCGCACTTTCAATCTGATCCAGCCTGCCTTCCTCCGCCGCACTATAGAAATCCTGATATCCCCAGCCAATTTCCCTTTCACCGTTTTGTTCCACAGCCTTTTCGTTTAAAAAATCACCCTTAGGAAGCATATGTACAACAATAAAGGAAATGAACAAAATAGCAATGTAACCGCCCAAAATCCACTTTAGTTTTTTATGATGCATATTCCCACTTATATATTTTATAAAAATAATCAAACCGATCAATAATAGAAAAAATACAATAAGATAAAAGTCCATAGTATTTATACCTCCAATCTGTTCGACATCAAAATTGAACTATAAAAAAGGGCAAAAACAACCCCGGTAATTTTTATCATAAACAACATCAGAGAACCCTCTTTGATAAAAAAATTCACTGTTTCCTCCAGTACAACGCTGATATTGCCCACATTTCCTACTCTCAAGAATAATAATCCGACAAATGCAGCAGGCAACAAAACATTAAACCCTGGGTGTTTCCGAGCCAATGTTCCGAAAAAATACCCTATCGCACTGATTAAAATGATATAAAAAGTAGTTGCTATCATACTCATCAATAATTCCTGGGGCTTAACAAAAAAGTGCTGATCGGCAATATTTTGACTGCCATAGGTAAAGTAAACTATGATCCTGAACAATACCCCGGATAATGATGCGGTTACGCCCCCCACAATTGCAGCAGTTAATGCAAAACCTGCAGCAGATAGATTACTGCTCAATCTATTAGTCACAAATACAAAATCGGTTTTCCTGTATTCATCCGTTGTCAGGCTTCGTCCGACGAAAAATGCCCATATCATAGTCAATATAATGATAAGATTTCCCGCAAATGTTTTTACCGATACGAAAAATCCCCCATTACCGGTACCTGATGACATAACCCCATTAAATGAAAGCAAAATCCCCAATATTTGAACCGCAATCATATTAAAGAAAAGAAACACATATGCTTTCAACTTAAAAAAATACTGTTTTTTTACAGTTACCAATAGATTAGCTCCTGTTAAAGACATCATCTATGCCCCCCTTATCTCCGGATGTAAGATAAATATATATATCCTCCGCCGCCACCGGCAGCATCTCTATCCCAGCCTTTTTGACATGTTGCAATTCTATCTGAGAAAAATTATTTTTAACAACTTTAAAACAACTGTCTTTTCCCAAAGTTTCCTGATGATAGGTTTCCATATCTTTTGTCAGCTCATCAACTATCTCTTTTTTACCCCGGAGTCCTACGGCCAGTTCCTTCAGGTCTGTAATCGGCATATGCAAACATTTTTCTCCTTTATTGAGCAATAAAATATCTTCCAAGATGTTTTCTATCTCGTTTAGAAGATGGCTCGATAAGATTATGGTACGAGGATTTTGAACATAATCCTTGAGCAAAGCCCGATAAAAATCTTTTCTCACAGCTCCGTCCATTCCCACCGTAGGTTCATCAAAAATTGTCAATGGACAGCGGGAGGAAATGCCTAAAATCACATTGAAGGTGCTCTGCATTCCCTTTGAAAGATTTTTATGAAACTGTTTCGGATGAAGTGCAAAATATTCAAGCAATCCCCGGGCAAGGGACATATCCCAATTTTCATAGAAAGTGCCTGCGGCTTCTAATATATCCTCTAAGCAAAAAGATTTTGGAAAGGCCAAATTATCGTCAATAAATATGATGTTCGCAGATACCTTGAGGCTGTTAAAAGGTTCTTCCGAAAAGACCCTTATCTCCCCTGATGTCTTATGTAACAAACCGGCTATTATTTTTAACAGCGTTGTTTTACCGGCGCCGTTTCTCCCTATAAGCCCGGTGATTTTATTTTCCTCAATGCTAAGGGACAGGTCATTTATCGCTCTTATTCTTTCATATGATTTAGAAAGTCTGTTACACTCTATCACTTTCATAATTTCTTCCCTCCCTGATTTGAATTCCGGCAGTTTTTATCATGTCAACTAATTCATATTCGGTGACACCTAATCGCTCTGATTCCATAACTAATTCCCATACCAAGGGCTTTAGATTTTGATCTTTTCTTTTGCGCAGGATGTTTTCTTTAGCGTTCGTTTCTACAAACATTCCGAGTCCCCGCTTCTTATAAAGAATTTTTTCATTGGCTAAAATATTGAGCCCTTTGGCCGCAGTTGCCGGGTTTATATTAAACATCTCCGCAAGCTGATACTGAGAATATATTTTTTCGTTTTCCTTAATATTGCCGGACAAAATTTCTGTCTCCAACCACTGGGAAACCTGCACATATAGAGGTTTCATTCCTTCAGTGTTAAGTTTCACTTCTTTTCCCTCCTAACTGCCGACCCAACATACTACATTACTGTTGTAATGTAGTATATACCATTTGTAAAATAAAAGCAATAGTTTTTTCCCCTTTTTACCCCTAGTGCACTGAAATTAATATTCAATTATTTATGTCTTTACCCCATCATCCTATTCCTGTTCCAACAATTTTTCCGAAAAATAGTGGATTCCAATTGCCCCCAAAGGTGCCGTAATCAATATGGATAGTACTGCAACAGCTAAAATAATGTCACCCGATTCTACCCCCAGCGACAGAGGTATTGCCCCCATAGCCGCCTGTACTGTCGCCTTTGGTATATATGCAATAACGCAAAACAGTCTTTCCTTCCAATTAAAATCTGTAGCAAATAATGATATTATAACTCCCAAACTTCGTCCTACTAATCCCATCAATATTACTATAATACCCGCTCCACCTGCCTTTAAGGCTACATTTATATTTACTTGCGCCCCTACCAAGACAAATAATAAAATCTGTGCAGGTACCCATATATTACTAAGCTTGCCGGATAATTCTTTCCCTATATCAGGCAGCCTTTCCATTATTACAAAACCTATGACCATTACCCCTAAAAGTGATGCTACCTGTATTTTTATTTTTAACATGTCCTCCAGTTCACTCAACAATATGGAAAAACCGAGTATTATTAAGGTTTTTTTCATATCATGAATATCATATCCTTTAAACAATTTTATCAATAAAAATCCAATAATTGTGCCGGCTGCAACGCCCAGCACTATTGATATTGGTATGTTTAATAATTGTATTGCCATATTAATATGTGAGCCGCTATATAAGCCTAAAAAAGCACCAAATATGGTAATAGCAAAGACATCATCAATAGATGCACCGGCCAATATTAAGGTCGGTACCCCCTTTTTACCCCCGACATTGTTTTCTATCAATTTAAGCATGAACGGCACTACAACGGCAGGAGAAACCGCGGCAATAATAAAACCCAATATCCCTCCCTGAATAAAAGTAAAATTTAGAAATTTTATTGAAGCGAGGGCAACAAACAATCCCTCTATTAAACAAGGTATGGAACTCATCTTCAGTGCGGTGATTCCGTTTTCTTTTAGATCATCTTTCTTAATCCCGAATCCCGCTCTTAATAAAATAATGATAAGGGCAATTTTTCTTAAATCCGCCGATATCAAAATCATATCCGGTTGAAGTATATTGAGCCCATAGGGGCCTACAACAACACCCAATATCAACATTCCAAGCAAACCCGGCATCTTTAGTTTTTCGAACAGCCTGTTTGATAATAATCCTAATAATAAAATTACTGCCAAGCTTATGGCCATAAGATCTCCCCCTATTTTAATTACAAAAAACTCCTACAAGAATACATTTAGTATTTCCTGTAGGAGTCATCAGCATTACGCGGTTCCGGTGAACCCCATCACCGTTTATTTAATTCTACTAATAGATTATATTATAGGGTGTTTTATATGTCAATCTCTTTATCCCTAAACGGCGTGTAGTTATTCCATTCGCCTAAATTTCTAAAAACCACATCACATATGGTTAATTTAAATTATTCAAACTTAAATAATTTATTAATACCCTTTCGGTTTTTCTCTCCAATATCCCAATATCGGACTTATCTTTCCGAATCACAGTCATTTTTGATACTATTTGAAGGCTATTCCGAAGGTATATATTCCTCTAAAATATTATTACAATAATTATATAACAGGGGTATGTCCTCTACAACAGTTTCCCATACTATACCCATATCTATATTCCCATATCTATGTGCCATAAAATTTCTCATGCCTTTGATGCTTTCCCAAGAAACATCACTAAAGAACTATCTCCTCTTTCCCTATATTTCTAAGAAACTCTTCACTAATACTTTCAGTAGTTACTATATCTACCTTTATATTAAGTTCCTTTTCCAGGGCTAGACGATAACCGGAAAGTTGAAATAGTCCCTTTATTTCACCCTTATCGATTCTTAAATCAATATCACTATCAGTGCCTACTTCTCCTCTCGCATAAGAACCAAAAAGTAAAACCCTCTTTACGCCATATTTTTTTGAAACTTCGGTTATAGATTGCCTAATTTTATCCGTAGTTAAAATCCGTTTTCCCAACTCCATCGCTCCCAACAAAATCATTATTACGCCATAAGATATTACTGATATTAACCTTTTTATATATCCGATTAAACCTATTATATCATAATTTTCCATTTAATATTTCATAAATATCCGGAGACTTGAATGAAAGAATCAATAGTAACCCCCTACCTGAACATTTTTAGGAACCTGGATATAGAGCACCGGTGGACCGATATGCGAAATAATTACCGAACTTCTATGATTGTTATTATTACAATCCCCGGGGGAAAATTGCTTTACTGTAAGGTCCCTGTCAAACCTTGCCAGTTCAATCCTTAAGCTTTCCGGGTTTGCTATCTTTAGTTGATTTTCTTCTAATGTAACCCCAGGCGGCTTCTAAACAACCAATGCCATGAAATTACTGCAGGCTGAAAAATAGGTCCGTCATATTCAACTATATCTTTACATTTTAAATCTGTAGCCCGCCCCCCATACGGTTTCAATATATTGGCCATTTTCACAACTATCACTAATTTTTTCCCTTATCCTCGCTATATGTACGGTTATTGTCGATGCATCCGTCAAAGAATCATAGCCCCAGACCCTTTCAAACAATTCCTCCTTGCTAAAAACTCTGTTTGGGTTTTCTGCTAAAAACAAGGATAGTTCAAACTCCTTCTGAGTCAAAAAAATTTCCTTATCGTTTATATATACTCTTCTGTCCTGCTTATCAATAGACAGGGTCCCGGCTTTTATCATTTTTGTTTTAGAACTGTGATTAAACCTTTCGTATGTTTTTATATGGCTATTCACCCTCGCTACCAATTCTCCCATACCAAAGGGTTTAGTTATATAATCATCGGCTCCCAGGTTTAATCCTTTAATTTTAAATGTTTCTTCGCATTTTGCAGATACTATGAGCACAGGTATTTGTTTAGTATCGGATATTTCTTTTAATATGTCAAAACCATCCTTTTGGGGAAGCATTAAGTCTAAAATAATCAGATCAAAGTCTTCATTTTTAATATATTCAAGACCGGAATCGCCGTCAAAAACACATTTAACTTCATAACCGCTCATTTCTAAATAATCCTTTAAAATTTCCGATATGCTCTTA
>JALNXC010000109.1 GCA_023230535.1 Alkaliphilus sp.
GAAGTTAAAACAATTTGTAGATGAAGGGATAGTTGACGGTTGGGATGATCCGCGCATGCCGACTATTTCGGGATTGAGAAGAAAAGGGTATACTCCTAAGGCCATTCGCAACTTTTGCAGGGAGATTGGAGTAGCCAAAAATCAGAGTGTTGTGGATGAGCAGATGCTGGAATATTTTATCCGGGCAGACTTAAACGAAACGGCACCCAGAACCATGGCTATTTTGAGGCCGCTCAAGGTGATCATCACTAACTACCCGGAGGGGCAGATCGAAATGCTGGATGCGGAAAATAACCCGGATGATCCTTCTATGGGGATGCGAAAAATTCCGTTTTCACGTGAAATATATATCGAACAAGAAGATTTTATGGAGAATCCTCCTAAAAAATATTTTAGATTGTTCCCGGGCAACGAAGTCCGTCTAAAAAATGCTTATTTTATCAAATGCAATGATATGATAAAAGATGGAGACGGGAATGTAGTAGAATTGCATTGTATTTATGACATCGAGACAAAAAGCGGAACAGGTTTTACGGGAAGAAAGGTAAAAGGGACCATCCATTGGGTAGACGCAAACAATTGCATACCTGCGGAGTTCAGATTATATGAACCGTTAATCTTAGATGAAGAAGCGGAAGAAGACAAACATTTTTTAGAACAGATCAATCCGAATTCTTTAGAAGTGCTGCATGGTTTTGTCGAGGAAAATATGAAAGATGTAAAAGCACATGAAAAATTCCAATTCTTTAGGCACGGTTATTTCAATGTAGACCCGAAACATAATAAGGATGATAATTTAGTGTTTAATAGGATAGTTTCGCTGAGAAGTTCTTTTAAACTTTAATATAGGGCTTATGAAAATATTTCAATAAAAAGGAATTGATCCTAATAGATTAATTCCTTTTTATTATTTTCTTGTTTAGGGCGGAAACGCACAGTCCATGGATGTTTTTATCGATGTCGGCGCGAAGGCGCCCAGGTTAGGGATGTTTTACCGATGTTGCCGGAATAGTGTTGGAATAATTAAGGAGCCGCCGCCCGGATGCGCCGGAACACAGCCCATTAATGTTTTTATCCGCGTAGCCGGAATAATATTCGAATAATTTTAGATTCACTGTCCGGACGCGCTAGAATATGTAAGGTTATTCGAGCGTAGGCAGATTATAAGTGTTTAGCACCTTCCTTAATAATTTCTGCCTTAAAAGTTTTTTTATAATAATTGTAATAGTCCTTTATTTCTTTGGTTATATCTGTTTCATATGAATTATTCATGAGCTCGGTTTTCAAATTATCGATAAGCATGTCAACTTCTCTATTTGCTTGTCGTTCCATGCTGTTAACCAAGCCTATATATTTAGAAGCCATGCCGAGAAGAGCGGATTTTTTCGAACCGTTTTTAATATATTCTGCTATTGCTTCGTCCATCAGGGAATAAAGTTTGTTTTCTTGTTCATGTTGTAATTTCTCAAACCTGCTCTTATATATCCCCACGATATAGTTATAAGATGGCTTTTCAATGTTATCGGGAAGATTTGTTTCGATACTGTTTGTGGTTTTATTTGGCAAACCGGGCTCTTTGCCGGTTAAATCTTCATCTTTTTGTATATATTCTTCGTTTTCTTCGATTGCTTCTATGTCTTCAAATGGATTTCTAACGATGACATCCGTATCGGGATTATGCACGGGTGGATTTGTTAAAGTCTTATAAATCGGGTAATAATTAGAGAAAAAAATTGCGAATATCAGCACAGGAATAAATATTATCAGCAACAATAAATATTTTTTAAAGATACCGAAGGAACTTTTCATATAGTTTTACCTCTCATTCAACAATAATATAGTTTTATTATAACTTATATTTGATTAATTTATCAAAAATTTTTTAAATTATAACAGTTTATAGTGTATGGTTCTATACATGCTATCTTATTACAGTAAAGTAAAACATAATTCTTGAACAGACCCTTCGAAAGGCAAATTTTATGATTTAACCCGGCTTGTGAGGCAAATCGTTGATGGGCTGAACGCAACATTCACATTGCATATTTATAGTTATAGATGTATAATATTAAAAAGGATATATGATGCATAACTATTGACCAAGGGGGAGTTAAAAGTGAAAAAGTTTTCAAAAATGGCGGCCATTATATCGTTTATTTTAATAATGGTACTATTGTTTACCGCTTGCGGTAAAAAAGTTTCAACAGATGTAGAAGAAAATGGGGATCAACCGCCGGCAGATACAAGTCAACCGCCTGTAGATACAGATACGGAACCGACACCTGTTGACGATGAATCACCTAAGATAAAGGAGATAAAGCAGGCGGGCAAAATAGTTTTAGGTACGAGTGCGGACTATCCGCCATACGAATTTCATAAAGAGATAGACGGCAAGGACACAATAGTGGGTTTCGATATTGAAATTGCGAAGGAAATAGCAAAAGATTTAGGCGTGGAGTTAGAAATAAAAGACATGGATTTTGATGGGCTTCTATTAGCATTAAATGCTGAGAAGGTGGATTTTGTAATAGCCGGTATGACACCGAAACCGGAAAGAGATGTGGAATTTTCAAAGATATATTATAAGGCATTACAGGGTATATTGATTCATGCGGATAATAAAGATGTGTATAAAACCATAGACGATCTGACGGGCAAAAGAATAGGTGCACAGAAAGGTGCGATACAGGAGGATCTTGCTAAGGAAGAAATAAAAGATTTAAAATTAAAAGCACTGGCCAAAATACCGGATTTAGTCCTTGAAGTGAAGCATAAAAAGATAGATGCTTTGGTTATGGAAATGCCGGTAGCAGAAGCCTATGCGGCTAACAATGATGATTTGTTCTTAATGCCTGTAGAACTTATCGATGAAGAAGGCGGCTCGGCTGTGGCGGCTAAAAGAGGAGAAAAGGGATTAATAGATTTTGCAAATAAAACATTGGATAGATTGGAAAAAGACGGTTCTATAGAAAGATTTGTGATTGAAGCCGTAGAGATGGTTGAATAGTATAATAAGTTTAATGCGGTGTATCGGTATACAGATGGAGTCTCATTCCATCTGTATATTTCTGAAAACATAGCATTTCAAACCTATTGCGAAAGGAAAAGCTAAAATGAATTTCAGTTTTCTACCTAAATATTATAATTTCTTTATAATCGGAGCTAAGAACACAGTGCTGCTTGCAATTTTTACAGTAATTTTAGGTGTGGTATTAGGTGTATTTTTAGCTTTAATGAAAATTTCACGAAATAAGATATTGAATTTTGTTTCAACAGCTTATATAGAAGTTATCAGAGGGACACCGCTGCTGGTACAAATATTTATAATTTATTATGGATTGCCGGCTATAGGGATAAATTTCCCCGCTCCTGCTTTTCTGGGAGAATATGGGGAAGAATTTGTGGCCGGTATTGTTGCTTTATCCATAAATAGCGGGGCCTATGTGGCAGAGATTATACGTTCCGGTATTCAATCCGTAGATAAAGGGCAGATGGAGGCTTCCAGGTCCCTGGGCCTATCTTATAATTCTACTATGAGGCATATTATAATACCCCAGGCACTCAAAAATATTTTACCTGCTTTAGGTAACGAATTTATAGTTGTTATTAAAGAATCCTCAATAGTATCCGTAATCGGCATACACGAGCTCATGTATAATGCAAACACTGTGAGGGGTAATACATTTATACCGTTAGAGCCCTTATTGATTGCAGCTGCTATCTATTTTGTCCTGACCTTTACATTGTCTAAATTTTTAGGCATAGCTGAAAGGAGGATGAGAGTAAGTGATTGAGGTAAAAAAGCTTATAAAGGATTTTGGCAAACTGAAGGTTTTAAAAGGTATAGATGTTCATATTAAAAAAGGGGAAGTCGTGGTAGTCATCGGTCCCAGCGGTTCGGGGAAGAGCACTTTTTTGAGATGTCTCAATTTACTTGAGGAGCCTACGGGGGGAGAAGTGATATTTGAAGGAAAGAAAATAAATGATAAAAAAACTGATGTAGATTTATTGAGGCAAAATATAGGGATGGTATTTCAACAATTCAATCTGTTTCCGCATATGACGGTTTTAGAAAATATTACTCTGGCACCTGTTAAACTCAAAAAGGCATCTAAAGAGGAAGCACAAAAAATAGCCGTAGATTTATTAAATCAGGTGGGACTCGAAGACAAAGCAGGGGCATATCCTAACCAATTATCCGGCGGGCAAAAACAGAGGATAGCAATAGTCAGGGCTTTGGCGATGTCACCTGATGTTATGTTGTTTGATGAGCCGACCTCATCATTGGATCCCGAGATGGTGGGGGAAGTGCTGGAAGTAATGAGGGAACTGGCGCGGGATGAAATGACAATGATAGTAGTCACTCACGAGATGGGTTTTGCCAGGGAAGTAGGCACCAGGCTCATGTTTATGGATGACGGCAAAATTGTGGAGGAAGGCATACCGAAAGAGGTTTTTGATAATCCACGGCACCGGCGGACAAGGGATTTTTTAAGGAAGGTGTTGTAATATAGCATGCCCAATTGTTGGAATTGTGGTATAATACTATTAGGCCATATATGGGAGGAAATAGCAATGTCCAAAAATATAACCAATGAACAGTTATTCGAATTTATGACGAAGATATATAGTGATTTGGATGGAAAAATTGGTAATATGAATAAAGAAATACAAGAAGGATTTGTAGAGGTAAAGAATGAAATTAAAAAAACAAGTATCAAAATTGACCACGAAGTTATGCCTAAAATAAATGCTTTATTTGATGGTTATAAACAAAATTCGGATAAATTGGGCAGGATTGAGGAAGAGGTATCAAAACATGAAGAAATAATACTCGGAAGGATAAAGTGATGGATAGGAAATGGAGTAGGTACCGGGGAAATCCCGGTACCTTTCTTATCTCAAAAATCCCCCTAAAATAGTCTCTTCGGCTTCCTCTTCCGAAAGGCCGAGGCTCATCAGTTTTATCAATTGGTCGGATGCTATTCTTCCTATTGCCGCCTCGTGTATCAGTTCCGCATCTTGATGCAGTGCCGAAACTTCGGGTGTTGAAAAGACTTGGGCATTATCCATTATTATAGAATCGCATTGTATATGCCCCCTGCATTTGTTTTTTCCTATGAGGTTAAAGTAGAATTTCTGTTTTGAATTATTCTGAGCGACAGAACGGGATATTATCTGGGCCGTAGAGTCTTCGCCTTCAAGTTCCACGGTTATTTTAGAATCCGCATCTTGGCTCAAATCCGTCAAAAGCCTTTCGGTTACTATGAGGCGGGCATTTTTTTGCAGCCGAATTTCCGCAATTCTGTCCGTATGGTCAACTCCTCTTATCTGTACCATCTCAAGTTCTACAATTCCATCTTCTTCAACATTTATTATGGTTTTAGGGTTCAATACCTTTTTTCCTTCACCTTCCCCCTGGCCATAGTGTGTCTCAATATATTTCATCTTTGCCCCTTTTCGGACAAAGAACTCATGGATTCCGTCATGCCGGGATTCATTATCACCGGGATTATGAATACCGCACCCTGCAACAATCAGCACGTCCGAGCCTGCTC
>JALNXC010000110.1 GCA_023230535.1 Alkaliphilus sp.
GTATGTTCACAAAAACCTTCTTCCTTGGCAATAGCTCTGTTGGTATAACCCCTTAGGTGAAGGTAGATCACTCTGTAGCGCTGATACATTCTCTTGTTTTTTGTTGCTTTCATGGCTGACTTAATTATTTCAATTTCCAGGTTTTGATTATCTTGTTCGGATATTTTATTGAATTTTGTCATTATGTTAACCACCATTCTAATTGTATTTGTGGTTAACATAATACTACATAATTCAGGGATTGACCTGTGGTAATAGTTGGCTTGGCACTTTATGCCTTGTAATGTCTTAATTGCAACTTATATAGCTTATTTCGATTGGCCTTTTTCGATAATGGCCGCCTGGGCGGCGGCAATCAAAATAGACCAATCGTAGTTTTTTACTATTATGTAACATTTTCTTATCTGCTGGCTTATTGGACTATATTAATTTCAAATAGTCTTGGGCTCCATAGAAGAAACGCAAGATATTTACTGTTTTAGTTTTTTCATTAATTTTATAAACAAGTATATAATTTTTTATAGGAATTTTACGATATCCTTCTTTTTCAAGTCGTATGTTTTGACATTTTGCATACATCAAAGGATTATGTTTTAAATAATCATAGCACTCTTCCACTTTATCAAGAAAATTGGTCGCAGCAGCCGGGCTGGCAAGATTTATGGCAATGTACGAAACAATCTGGTCTAAGTCCTTATGAGCTAACTCAGAAACATTTATTTTATACATTATATTTTTCTCTTATGCTTTTTACTGAAGAATTCGCATCAGAGGTCCTTCCTAATCTTATTTGTTCTTCGGCAGCCATAAGTCTATCGTATACATCAAGCATAAACATCTTTTCTTTATATACCTCCATACTCATAATAACCATATCTCCGTAACCATTCTTAGTAATGTAGATAGGATCATTAGATTCTTTGCACATTTGTGATATTTTACTTGTGTTTTTTAAATCCCTAATTGGAATAATTTGCAGCATAATTTTCAACCCCTTTCATGGTATTATTATACCACAAATATACCACGTTGCCAACGCTTTCATTTTTCCCATCAAATAAATTTTGTTGCACATTATTATAAATGATGTGACATATGTTTCCAAAGATAAAACTTATAATGGATGGATCATAGTGCCAACAACATTGTTATTTATATCAAGGAAAATGATATTGCCAATATTTTTCAGAAGCACAAACGCAAAAGGTTTAGAACCATCAATATTGATTGTTTCAATGGTATTCCCATTATCTATTTCCATTCTAATGACCTGTTGTGTATTCAAGGAAATAAAGGCTCTATCATTATAGCCCTCAACAGTAAACTCAGCTATGTAATTTTCTACCTCTGCAATATCGCCGCCACCCCTGAAAAAATAACCGAAAGATAGTCCAGGACGATTCACATAAAACTGATGTTCATTGTATCATACGATTACCATAGCTATAAGAAACAAAAGGGTATGCATCCAAAACTTAAATGCAATACCCTTTTTGTTTTAGCTGGTAGCCCCCGTTACAGGGGGCCATCATTTCCCGCTATACATCTAATTTTTTATAGAGACATTTCATTTAAACAGTAAAGCATTACTAATTAACGTTCAAAATTTATTGCTGCTTGGGCTGCGGCAAGTTTCGCAATCGGGACACGATATGGTGAACATGAAACATAGTCCAGTCCTATCAGATGGCAAAATTCAATCGAATTCGGTTCTCCCCCATGTTCTCCGCAAATACCCAGTTGAATATCCGGCCTTGCTGTTTTGCCTAAATCTACAGCCATCTGCATCAATTTTCCTACACCTTTTCTATCAATTCTTTGGAAGGGATCCTTTTCAAATATGTTTTTATCCATATACTCCCTGATAAATTTACCTGCGTCATCCCTCGAAAAACCGAATGTCATCTGCGTCAAGTCGTTGGTCCCAAAAGAGAAGAATTCCGCATTCTCAGCAATTTCATCAGCAGTGATACAAGCCCTTGGAATTTCTATCATCGTTCCAACCAGATATGGAATCCTTGTATTATTTTCTTCAAATATCGAATTTGCAACATCTGTTATTATCTCTTTTACATATTCAAATTCTTTGACTTCCCCAACCAACGGCACCATTATCTCCGGGATTATCCCATACTCTGTTGATTGGCATACGTCAATAGCTGCCTCCAATATTGCTCTGGTCTGCATAGCATATATTTCCGGATATGTAACGGCCACACGGCAACCCCTATGTCCCAACATAGGATTGACTTCTTGTAAATTACTTATTACATCTAATAATTTCTCTTCCGATATTCCCATCTCTTCGACTAACTGTACTATATCCTTTTCTTCACTGGGCAAAAACTCATGTAATGGCGGGTCTAATAATCTAACAGTAACAGGTAGCCCTTTCATTTCTTTGAATATATTTATAAAATCTTCTCTCTGCATAGGCAATAATTGGGCTAATGCTTTTTCCCTATCTTCTAATGTAGTTGATAGTATCATCTGTCTAACAATAGATATTCTGGATTTTTCAAAAAACATATGTTCCGTTCTACAAAGACCGATACCTTCAGCCCCAAACTCTAATGCCTGTTTTGCATCTTTGTCCGTATCTGCATTTGTTCTGATCTTTAATTTCCTAAACTCATCCGCCCATTCCATTAAAACTGCAAAATTTCCCGAAAGCTCCGGTGTTCGAGTCTTAATTTCACCTTCATATACAATACCTTCGTTGCCATTTAAAGATATGTAATCACCCTCTTTAAATTTTTTATCACCGACTTTCATAACTTTATTTATATTGTCAATACGGATTTCACTCGCACCGGCTACACAGCACTTGCCCATACCTCTTGCAACTACGGCTGCATGAGAGGTCATCCCTCCTTTTGCCGTCAGTATACCTTCGGCCGCTACCATCCCGCCTATATCCTCAGGAGAAGTTTCCACTCGAACCAAAATCGCCCTCTCATCCGCATCTTTTGCCTTTATTACATCTTCCGGTGTAAAATAAATTTTACCCGTAGCGGCTCCGGAAGAAGCCGGCAACCCCTTTGTGATAACAGTAGCTTCCTTGAGTGCGGTCTCTTCGAATGTGGGATGTAAAAATTGGTCTAATTGTGTGGGCTCTATTCTAAATATAGCCTCTTTTTTGGTGATCAACCCCTCCTCGACCATATCTATCGCTATATTGACAGCGGCTACAGCAGTCCTTTTACCGGTCCTTGTCTGCAACATATACAATTTTTCGTTTTCAATTGTAAACTCAATATCTTGCATATCCCTATAATGTTTTTCCAATAACTCGGTAACACTTACAAATTCCTCATATACTCTTGGCATCTTGCCTTTTAATGCATGTATCTGTTGCGGTGTACGAATTCCTGCTACCACATCTTCACCCTGAGCATTCAATAAAAATTCTCCAAATAGTTTTTTCTCGCCCGTAGACGGGTTCCTTGTAAATGCAACACCGGTTCCGCAATTTTCCCCCATATTGCCAAAAACCATGGATTGAATGTTTACGGCAGTACCCAAATCATCCGGTATATCATGTAATTTTCTATATATTTTTGCTCTTGGATTATCCCATGATTCAAATACGGCTTCTATGGCTATAAAAAGCTGTTCTTCCGAATTTTGAGGAAAATCTTTTCCTGACTCCTTTTTGATAACTTTTTTAAATTCCATTGTTATATTTTTCAAATCTTCCGTAGTTAAGTCCGTATCTTTTTCTATATTCTTATCCTTTTTTCTCTTTTCGAAAATAGTATCGAATTTATATTTTTCTATATTGAGAGCCACATCCCCAAACATTTGAATAAATCTTCTATAGCTATCGTATGCAAAACGTTCATTATTAGTAGCCTTAGCAATGCCTTCGACAGATTGATCGTTTAATCCAAGATTTAATATAGTATCCATCATACCGGGCATGGAGACTACGGCTCCGGACCTGACGGATATCAACAAGGGATTTATCTTATTTCCAAATTCCTTGCCCGTGATAGCTTCCAACATCTTTAATTCTTTTAATATTTCTTCTTTTAACTCAATCCATAGTTGACCGCCATGTTTATAATATTGGTTACATGCCTCTGTTGTTATTGTAAAACCGGGCGGAACAGGAAGCCCTATTTTAGTCATTTCCGATAAATTTGCACCTTTCCCTCCTAACAGGGATTTCATTTCCAAATTTCCCTCTTGGAAGGAATAAATTAATTTCTTCAATAATGACACCCCCACCTTTTTATGGGTTTATAAATATAATACTGATTATATGCTATTAGAAAATTCATAACCCATATTTTTAAATATTGATAAAATAATACTTGCACTTTCTTCGACAGCTTTTGACGACACATCAATAACAGGGCAATCCAATTTTTTCATAATTTTCTCGGCGTAATCCAATTCTTCTAAAATCCTCTGCATACTTGCATAACTCGCTTCATCCTTTAACCCTAACGCCTTCAGCCTCTCCCGACGTATCTCTATTAACTTTATCGGATCGGTAGTTAATCCTATGATTTTCTTTGGCTCAATTTCATATAATTCCCTAGGAGGCAAAACTTCCGGTACAAGGGGAATATTAGCAACTCTTAAATTTTTATGTGCTAAATACATACTGAGAGGGGTTTTTGATGTTCTTGAAATCCCGATCAACACTATATCCGCCCGTTTTAGTCCCCGCGGGTCCCTTCCGTCATCATATTTAACAGCAAATTCGATTGCCTCTACCTTTTTAAAGTATCTTTCATCCAATCTTCTAATCAAACCCGGTTCTTGTTTAGGAGGAATTTTTAATACAGTTTCTATTGCACTTAAAATAGAAGTCATTATATCAACACATGGAATATTTAATCCGCCTGCCCTATCTAATAATATATTTCTCAGTTCCGGAATAACTATAGTAAATACTATTATTGAATTTTCATTTTTAGCTTCTTCCAATATCTCTAAAATTTGCTGTTCTTCGTTTATATATGGAAATCTTCTTATTTCATAGTTGCTTTCAATATTAAATTGGCTGATAGCTGCTTTAGAAACTGCCTCCGCTGTTTCCCCTATTGAATCTGATATGATATAAATAATAATATCCGAGTTCCCCATTTTTCTCCTCCTAATCTTTGCATAATTCTACAAATAGTTTTGTAATATTACTTTTGGATATTCTGCCTAATATCTTAATTATCTCCCGTTCTCCCTCCTTTTCTTTTGATACTACAGGCAGGCTATCCACCTCGTGATCTATGATTTTGATTGCAGCCTGAAGTACATTATCTTCCGGTAATATGGTAACTATATTAGGGCTTCTTGTCATGATCATTCCTATGGGTACCTTATTTATATCTATACCACACATAGTGCTCTTTAAAAAATCTTTTCGAGATACTACCCCAACAAGTGAACCTTCAGAAACAACAAAGATAGTCCCAACATCTTCCAGAAATAATGTGACTATAGCATCATAAACCGAATTTTTTTCTGTTACAATAATCGGCAATGACATAATATCCTCCACTTTGATGCCTTTTACTTTTTGCGCAAAAATATTAATA
>JALNXC010000111.1 GCA_023230535.1 Alkaliphilus sp.
ATCTAAAATTGTCCTGTGGGGAAGGATAAGTTTAAGCCTCATTTTTCTCTTCTCTCTTTCTTTTCTTCTCTATGGCCTCTTCTATACCGCCAATCATATACAGGTCATTTTCCTCATAATCAATAAATTCATCATTCAGTATCCTTTCGCATCCTTCCAGGGCATCCTCAAGTTCTACCAATCTGCCCGAGGCTCCTGTTATTTCTTTTGCGGTAAAAAAAGGTTGAGTTAAAAATCTCTCTAATTTTCTCGCACGATTGACCAAATTCCTGTCATCCATAGACAGTTCCTCTATGCCCAACATAGCGATAACATTTTTCAGCTCCTCATAGACAGCTAAATTTGTTTTTATCTCACGTGCAATGGTATAATGCCTTTTCCCCACAATGGATTTATTCAACATCTTTGAGGATGAATTCAAAGGATCAATGGCAGGATATAGCCCTTGGCCGGCTCTATTTCTGGACAGCACAATAGAAGCGGAAAAGTGTGAAAATGTATGTGCGGCACTGGGATCGGTAAAATCGTCCGCAGGCACATATACGGCTTGAATAGAGGTGATTGCACCGGATTTAGTGCTGGAAATCCTTTCCTCCAATTCCGCCAATTCGCTTGCTAATGTGGGCTGATACCCGACCCTCGAAGGTATTTTGCCCATAAGGCCCGAAACCTCGGACCCTGCCTGAATAAATCTGAATATATTATCTATGAGCAGCAATATATCTTTTTTATGTACATCCCTAAAATATTCCGCCATGGTGAGTGCGGCATGCCCCACCCTAAACCTGGCCCCCGGCGGCTCATTCATCTGGGCAAATATGAGAACCGCATTTTCTAAAACCTTGGCTTCTTTTATTTCCCTATACAGTTCCTCGGCTTCTCTGGATCTTTCGCCTATACCGCAAAATATACTATAGCCTTCGGTCTTTTTAGCGATATTATTTATGAGCTCGGTTATGAGCACGGTCTTCCCCACTCCGGCTCCGCCGAACAGTCCGGTATTTTCCCCCCGGGCCAACGGAGTTAACACATCTATAACCTTGATACCGGTTATAAATATTTCATCCGTGGTGCTCCTTTCAAGAAAAGGAACGGGTTTTTGGTGTATAGACCTCATCTCCGTATTTTCTAATTTTTCCCCGTCCAAAGGATTGCCTAAGATATCAAACATCCTGCCTAAAATCTCTTCTCCTACGGGAACCTCTATAGGGGAGCCCGTATCTATCACCATATCTCCTCTGGATATTCCCCCGGTAGGGGTTAAAGCAATGGAACCGACAGTTTTGTCATCTATATAAGAGGCGGTTTCCAGAATTATCCGATTATCCTCCCCCGTAAGAAGCTTATTATTGATAGAAGGCAGGTCATCTTCAAAAACAACATCGATTACACTTCCCCTTACGGACTTTACATACCCCCTGTTTCTATCCATAGAACACCTCCTTATTTTAAATCCTCATTACCGCAATAAATTACTTACTCATTATGATAAAATATCACCCTCATTTTAAATCTTGATTACCGTACAAATTACCTACCCATTATGACAGAGTATCACTTTTATTTCAAATCCTGATTGTTGCATAAATTATTTATCTATTATAATAGAATATCATCTCTATTTCAAATTTCGATTGCCATATAAGTTATTTCGTCAATTACAAGTTAAAATGAAACACTTTTTTCCTGTGGTAATGTTATCTTTTTTGTATTGTTTTTTACTTCTCCCCCTTTTATCTTATTTATTTCATTTAATTATATAACTTGTCCCACATAAACTACTTACCCATTATGAAAATGTAATAACCTAAAAATTTGCGCCGATAATATTATAGGGAACGATAAAATCGTTCCCTATACGAACCCCGCCCGGGCCCTATCCCAGTTCTACAATAATAAAATGTTCTTTTCCGTCATCCGTCAAATTCACATATTCCTTTACTGTTTTTCCGTCTGCCGTTATGCTGCTCACACCTCTGTTCACTTTCCCTGTATTTTTCACCTCTATATTATATACGGTGTCACCATAGACATATCTGATGCCGTATCCTTCCCAGTCCTTGGGTATACACGGATCTATGAACAGTTTATCCTTTTCTACTCTAAATCCCAATATATCCTCAAGGCCCACTCTGTACATCCAACCGGCGGAACCGGTATACCAGGTCCAACCGCCTCGCCCTATATGTTGGGGATTTGTATATACATCGGCGGCTACCGCATAGGGTTCCACTTTATATTTGGCACATTCTATCAGGGACCTGGAATGATTTATCGGATTTATCAATCTAAATAGATTATAGGCTTTATTCCCGTCTCCCAACATGGCAAAGGCCTTGATGAGCCAGGCGGCCGCGTGGGTGTATTGGCCTCCGTTTTCCCTCACGCCCGGGACATAGGATTTTATATATCCGGGGTCCAAATCTATATCGTCAAAGGGCGGTGTGAGCAGAGCGATTATACCCTCTTCTTCGTTTATTAGGTAGTTTTCTACGGATTTCAGGGCAATTTTTGATCTCTCTTCATCTCCCAATGAAGAGATTACAGACCAGGATTGAGCCAAGGAATCTATAGTGCATTCCCTACTCTCCTTTGAACCTATAGGTGTGCCGTCGTCAAAAAAAGCCCTTTTATACCATTCTCCGTCCCACCCATTGGCCTCTACGGACTCCTTTAATTCAGGTATAATTTTTTTATATTTTTCCGCTCTCTCAAAATCCCCCATCTTCTCACAGACCGGTATAAATTCTTTCAACACCGAGCCTAAAAACCAGCCCATCCATACCGATTCTCCTTTTCCCTTATAGCCTACCTTATTCATCCCGTCGTTCCAATCTCCCGAGCCCATGAGGGGCAGCCCCCTCTCTCCAAAATTCAATGATATCTCGATTGCCCGTATACAATGTTCATATACGGTACCTGTTTCCTCCGATAGAAACGGAACCTCATATCTCTCCTGTTCCGTCTCTTTTAAGATAGGGCTCTCTATAAAGGGGACTTCTTCATACAGGATTTCGTCGTCCCCCGTCACCGCTATATATTCCGCCACCCCCAAAGGTAGCCACAACCGATCGTCCGAATACCTGCTCCGTACGCCCTTATGGACCTCACTGCCATGGGTGGGATGCCACCAATGCTGGATATCCCCCTGCACATATTGATGTTTGCAGTTTCTTATTATCTGTTTTTTGGCCTCTTCCGGCGCATGATAGAGAGCATTTGTCACATCCTGGATCTGGTCCCTGGCCCCAAAGGCCCCCCCTACCTGATAAAAGCCGGCCCTTCCCCACATTCTGCATGCAATGGTCTGATACATCAGCCAGGAGTTCATCATATAATTCATCGTATTGTCCGAAGTCCTCACCTGAATCCTGTTTAACGTATTGTCCCAAAATTCCTTTGTTTCCTCCAGGGCGTTTTTGGAAACCCGGATATCTTTATATCTATTTATCAGTATATGACCTTTTTCGAGGTCCTTATCTTCTCCCAATAAAAATACTATATCTTTTTTCCCGCCGGCAGGTATATCAACCTCTATCTCTATAACGGCACAGGGATTATATCCCAGCCCTACCGTATTGGAAAGCCTCTCCTTCTTTATTCCCTCCGGTATCTCATAATCGGGAATATGGCCCATGAATTCTATCCTATCTCCGGTGTAGGATTTTATTTCTTCCGAGGCCCCCATAAATATGGTGCTGTCTTTAAATTCCGTATTGGTTGAATTCTTGATTACAAAAATATCATCCTTCATGTCCGTCTCCAATAAATTCTCGGTTTCCTCGTCGGTAACACCTAAAACGGGCCTGATATAATAGAACAGGGTCAATTTTCTCTTCTTTCCGTTCCTGTTTTTCAGTTCTATAAGGTTGACCTTCACCCTTCCCTCTATGGGGGTAAACAGGGTCAAACACTGCTCCAAACCGTATCCCTGTTGATTAAACTTACTGTAACCCAATCCGTGTGTGATTATATATTCGTTTTCCTTCCTTACGGGTTGGGGTGTTATGTTCCAAACCTCGCCGGTATCGTCATCCCTTATATAGATTATTTCGCCCGGGGTATCGGCTATGGGATCGTTATACCAGGGTGTCAATTTGTTTTCCCTGCTGTTATCCGCCCAGGTAAATCCCGTGCCCCATTCCGTAACGGTAAATCCGAATTCTCTATTTGAAATAATATTTATCCACGGCAATGGGGTATTTAAGTTTTCCGTGAGTCTGATGACATACTCCCTGCCGTCTTTTGAAAATCCCCCGTATCCGTTAAAATAATCCATATCTAAAGATGCACCGTAGGAAGTATCGGGGGTATCATGCGCCGTATCATGCGGTATATTATGCGGCGTATCATATGATGTATCATGGGATGTGCCTTGCTCCAAATGCTCTGTTTTTTCTATTCTGTCAAACTCCATATAAGGTATGAAATCCCCTTTATCTCTTTTGTCTTCAAAACCTTCTTCCGCCCTTATGATGAGCCTTGCCCATTTATATAGTATTATCCTATCTTCATCCTTTAAGATATTTCTGTTTCTGATAAATATCCCGCCATGGCACTCCATGGCACTTCCTCTCCTCTCGCATATCACATCCTTTATATTTTCAAGCAGGGGTTGGTAATACACGGATTAATCTTCGTTTAATATAACCAAATCAACCGTCAATCCCTTGTAGGACCAATATTCATGGGCATTTATCAATTCTACTAAATTTTTTATCCCTTCCATAGATTTTATAGTTATCAAGACTATCGGATTATCCCCGGAAATCCCCTGGGCCCAGAGCCCCTCCTTCCCTCTGCTGTTCGTTTTCAATATGTTCGTATATTTAATCTTGTTATTTTCTTCGGAATAAAAGAGACGGGGCAGCAAATTTTCATAGAGCCTGATATTGGAACGGTTCAAATTTAAATACCCGATCTCGGTCTTTGATTTGGTATTGGAGAGTTCCCTCGCCATATTTATGCTGTTTATGTCGTCATATTTATTCAGTATGTTTACCGCATCATCTTTATTCTGAGTTATGGCTGTTATATAGTATATCTCCACCTGTTCCTTCGGTTGTATTTTTATCTTTTTGCTCGCACTCATTATAGGGTCCAGAACTATACCCGTAGTATCGGTTAGACCTTTGGAAATTAACGCTTTAGGCCTTTTTAAACCATTGCCCCTGCCTATAAAGTTTCCCCTGTTGGTTTCATATTGAAACCTATCCGCAGCGCTCTCAAAGGATTTGATTCCGTGTAAAATCCAACTGTCCCGATTATCCGTCACTCTTTTTCTCCTGTAAGCCAATAAACCTTCCTGTTCCTCCAATGCCTCCGTTCTTATAAACAGGTTGTTGAATGCAGGATGTGCAAGGTCCGAGCCCAATCCCTCTCCTACCACTTCGAAATAGCTTGTGGCCTCGAGCAGTGCCTCTTCATCCCCGTTGTTTCTCAGCCTCACCGTTCTGATCTCCCCCAATTCCTCCGGCAGCAAAAATACATCCATCTCTGTCTCTATGGCCC
>JALNXC010000112.1 GCA_023230535.1 Alkaliphilus sp.
ATATTACAGATTGGAGATTACCTATGAAATGTTGCAGTAGGGGCGGACCTGTGTGTCCGTCCGCTGATATATTTCACATCCCTGCATATTAGAAATCTGAAATCAGTCATGGTGTAGGGGCGGACCGACGTGTCTGTCCGCTGATGCGTTACATATTTCTGTATATTACAGATTGGAGATTACCTATGAAATGTTGCAGTATGGGCGGACCCGTGTGTCCGCCCGCGAATGCATTTCACATTTTTGCATATCAGAAATCTGAAATATTGAACCCGGTTGATAAAAAAAATTGAAGATTTATGAAAATTTATAAAAGAAAAGAAGGAAAATCAGAAAATATGGAGAATATGAAAAATAAAGCTGTTGAAGTTGGGAGGGCTGTGCTTATAGTCGTATATCGAAAAGGGGGAAAAATATACGGAAAATAAGTTGACAAAAAGATGAAAGGGTGAGACGTGGATGCAGGTGACAGATGTAAGGATACGTAAAATAACCACCGAAGGCAAGATGAAGGCTATCGTTTCGGTAACCTTTGATGATGAATTCGTTGTTCACGACATTAAAATCATCGAAGGCCAAAATGGATTATTTATTGCGATGCCAAGTCGAAAGATGGGTGAGGGAGATTTTAGGGACATAGCTCATCCAATAAATTCGGAAACTAGAAACAAGATTCAAAGCGCTATTTTTGTCCAATATGAAAAAATGAATGAGTTAGAGAGGGCGGCAGCGGAAGCAGAAAGAGCGGAGGTCGAAGAGGCGGAAGCCGAAGAAATAGAAATTGAAGGGGCAGAAATCGAAGAAGAAATTGAGGAAGAAGTTGAAGAGGTAGAAACCGGAGGAGAGTTCGGAGAGATAGGAGAAACAATAGAATAATACTATAATTACAGGGAGGCTGAACAGTCTCCTTATTTATTTTACACAAGGGGTTCATTATTTTTGTAAAATGTAATAAACTATATAGTAAGCACGGATAAACGAATATAATACCTACGGTATTTAAAATAGATATTGAGGTGAGATAAATATGAAGTTAAAAGCAATTGTTCTGGCCGCGGGAGAAGGCACGAGGATGAAATCCAAATTGCCGAAGGTACTTCACAAGGTTTGTGGACAAACTATGCTCAAACATATTATAGATACGGTAAATAATTCCGATATAGAAGAATGCATCGTAGTAGTTGGCTACGAGGCGGAAAAGGTAAAAGAAAGTCTTTCTTCGGAGGTAAAAACTGTGTTCCAGGAAGAACAATTGGGGACAGGGCACGCCGTGACGATGGCATATGACAATATTAGGGAAGGTACTACAGTATTGGTGTTATGCGGTGATGGGCCATTAATCACGGAGAAGACATTGAGGGCTATGATCGATTATCATCGGAAGGAAGACTTAGGAGCCACGGTGCTCACAGCCGATTTGCCGAACCCGGAAGATTATGGGAGGATTATCAGGGATGCGGAGGGACGGCTGCAAAAAATAGTAGAAGAGAAAGATGCCACAGTAGAGGAGAAATCTATAACGGAAATCAATTCGGGTATATATTGTTTTGATGGCAGTATATTGAGGGATGTGCTTCCAAAGCTTGAAAACAATAATATTCAAAAAGAATACTATTTAACAGATGTATTATCGGTTATGCACAACATGGGTCTTAAAACCGGGATATACAAAACCGAAAATTACGAAGAAGTTATGGCAATCAATTATAGGGAACAGTTGGCAGATGTAGAAGCTATAATGAGAAAAAGGATAAATGGAAATCATATGAAAAATGGTGTGACAATAATCAATCCGGGACACACATATATAGAAAAAACTGTTACAATAGGTATGGACACTGTTATATATGCCGGAGCCATATTGACAGGTAATACCGTAATAGGAGAGGGCTGTATCATCGGACAAAACAGCCGAATAGAAAACAGTATTATCGGCAACGGAGTAGAGGTACAAAGTTCTACAATTATTAATAGCAGTGTGGGTGATTATACAACCGTAGGCCCCTATGCCTATTTGCGCCCAAACAGCAGCATAGGGAAGCATGTTAAAATCGGGACATTCGTAGAAGTTAAAAATTCAAAAATAGATAGTTATTCCAGTGCCTCTCATCTATCTTATATCGGAGATGCGGATGTGGGCAAAAATGTAAATATTGGATGCGGAGTTGTTTTTGTTAATTATGACGGTAAAGAAAAAAACAGATCTGTAATAGGAGATAATGTTTTTGTAGGCAGCAATGTAAATTTGATTGCTCCATTGATTGTCAGGAAAGACGGATATATAGCCTGCGGTTCTACCATTACCTCGGAGGTACCGGAGGGTGCCTTGGCAATAGCGAGAGCGCGTCAAGAAAACAAGGAAGGTTGGGTGGATAAAAAAGGATTATTAAAGAAATAAGATGATTTCATACAACTAAGGAGGAAGGTTTAAAATGAGCATGAGTGAAGTTAAATTATTTACCGGCAATGCTAATATAGCATTGGCACAGAATATTTCGGATGCGATAGGCATACCCTTGGGAAAGGCAAAAGTATCAACTTTTTGTGATGGAGAGATTTCCGTAAATATTGAAGAGAGCGTAAGGGGTAAAGATGTCTTTGTCGTTCAGCCTACATGTCCACCGGCAAACGATAATTTAATGGAATTGTTGATCTTAATAGATGCGTTTAGGAGGGCTTCTGCGGGAAGAGTAACGGCTGTGATCCCTTATTACGGTTATGCACGCCAGGATCGTAAAGCTAAGGCCAGAGATCCCATTACCGCGAAGTTAGTGGCGGATATATTGACATCGGCGGGTGCGGACAGAATTTTAACCATGGATCTGCATGCTACACAAATTCAGGGATTTTTTAATATTCCGGTAGATCATCTTTTAGGTGTTCCCATATTGGCGAGGTATTTTATAAAAAAATATATGGAAAATATAGTAGTAGTTTCTCCGGATTTAGGGAGTGTAACAAGAGCCAGAAATTTTGCAAACTTGTTGGATACATCCATCGCTATCATCGATAAGAGGAGGCCACATACAAATGAGGCGGAGGTAATGAATATTATCGGGGATATAAAAGATAAGAATGTCATCTTAATCGATGATATAGTCGATACCGCAGGTACAATGGTGCAGGGGGCCAATGCCTTGAAGGAATTAGGTGCCAGAGACGTGTATGCTTGTTGTACTCATCCCGTGCTTTCCGGGCCTGCTATAAAAAGAATTCAAAATTCTGTAATCAAAGAGCTGGTTGTTACAGATACTATCCCCCTATCGAAAGGTAAAATGATCAGTAAAATTAAAGTTATGTCGGTAGCACCTATATTTGCGGAAGCGATTCGAAGGATTTACAAAAATATTTCCGTGAGTAAACTGTTTGATTGAACCATAGGGGTAGGGGATACACAGTTTGGCGAGTTTATATATCTGCCCGTTAAACTCATAAAATGCATAGAGGGTGAAAAATATGCACATAATAGTTGGGCTTGGAAACCCGGGAAAAGAATATGATGCCACGAGACATAATGTGGGATTTGAAACGATAGACCTGTTATCAAGGAGAAACAATATAGAAATAAAGCGATTGAAACATAAGGCGTTGTGTGGAGAGGGGAATATAGGCGGGAAAAAGGTGATGTTGGTTAAACCCCAAACATTCATGAACTTGAGCGGACAGAGCCTTCAGGATATGGTGCAATTTTATAAAATAGATACCAAAAACATTACAGTGGTTTACGATGATGTAGATATAGAATTGGGTTCCATAAGAGTAAGAGAAAAAGGGAGTTCCGGAAGCCATAAAGGGATGCAATCCATCATATATCAAATACAAACCGACCAATTCCCCAGAGTCAGGATAGGAATCGGCGGACCGCAATTTGAGGATCTGTCAAACTATGTTTTGAGCAGATTTTCACAAGAAGAAATATCCATAATACTTGAAGCGATCGAAAAAGCCGCCTTGGCATGTGAAACCATAGTTACCGACGGGGTCCTATCGGCAATGAATAAGTACAACGAAAAGAGCATGGGGTCAGATACCGTGGCCGACCAATGAGTCAGTGAAAGTTAAAAAGACCATGGGGTCAGGTACAGTGGTTCTTTTACAGATCATGAGGTCATAGGCTTAGGGACATTAGGGACAGTGGCCGACTTAGGTCACACGAATTTAACTATGCGTCACAGTGTAACATATAAAATTTAATATAAAATACTAAGTGAATACATTTGAGAATATGATTATGACTCTCAGTGAGATGAAATGAAAAATCCGTAAAAATTGCGCATGTCCGAGCGTAGCGAGTTTGCGAATTTTAGGATTTTTTATTGAAGCGAACTGTAAGAGTTATTCATATTCGAAAATAGTATGAACGTGTATTTTATATTAAATTTTTAGAAAGTTTCTGCCTGTAATGTATAAATATTTTAAGTGAACGCATCTTAATTGTTGCACATAATTAGACGACCATATAATATTCATAAGAGGAGTTCATTCAATGCCCGTACTTGCAGGAATTGTTGCAGCATTGATTTCTTATATATTTAATAAATTTGTATTAAAAAAGATAGGAAACAAGGGAATTATTATAGCAGTACCATTTATAGAGGAAAGCAGCAAAACTGCCATGGCTTTTATTTTAAATGCGGACATAATAGCTGCTCATTTTGTATTTGGGCTGATAGAAGGCATATATGATATAGTAAATTCATCAAAACGGATAGGCAAATGGGCGGCTTTAGCGAGTTTAATGAGCCACAGTGTTTTTGGGGCCGCGGTTTATTTTACAATGAGGGCGGGTTATTCGATTTATTGGGGGGTATTTCTCGCCTGGTTGTTGCACAGCGGTTGGAATTGGTATGTAACGAAATCAGAGGTCAGGGATTAGGCAGGTCGGCCATTGTACCTGACCCCATGGTTTTTTAGGCGATCATAGGTTATTCTACAATTATATGTAGGAGGGCCTCTGATCGTCTTATAGGCATTTCAAATATTAAAGGCTATTTAGGAAGTGATAAGAATGGACAAGGAATTGTTGCTCGCACCTATGAAAAATTCCATGGACTATATGCAACTTATAGATAATATTAAAAAAGAAAAAACCCCTATAGCGTTATATGGGCTCAATGAAACCCAAAAATCGCATATAGTATACGGAATTCATAGCGAATCAAAAGGCCAAGTTTGTATGATAACATACAATGACATGGAAGCCAAACAGATATATGAAGATCTGAAATTTTATGCGGGAAATAAGGCTTTACTATTCCCGGCAAAAGATATAGTATTTTATCATATGGAAGCTATAAGCCACGATGCGGAAGAAGAGAGAATGAGGGCAATAGAAAAAATCATAGAAAAAAAGGACTGCATTGTTGTCACATCGATAGAAGCGCTGTTGCGCCAATTGCCTCCCCCCGCGTCTTATGCCGAAAATCGGATAAGTTTTGAGGTAGGAAAAACGGGGGATCTGACAGATGTGATAGAAACCTTTGTCCTTCAAGGCTATGAGAGAATGGAT
>JALNXC010000113.1 GCA_023230535.1 Alkaliphilus sp.
ACACCGCTACCGTAGAATTTTTTATTTCATCAGCTATGGCTTGAACCGATTCAAAATCCCCTTCCGATGCTGCTGCAAATCCGGCTTCTATAACATCTACCCCCAATCTCTGCAGTTGTTTAGCTAAAATCAATTTTTCCCTCTTATTCATGCTACAGCCCGGTGACTGCTCTCCATCCCTCAAGGTTGTATCGAAAAAACTTATTTTCTTGCCCATTTTCCATTCCTCCTTATATAATAAATTTTATATGCAATTTCAGATTTTATGCCATATATGCCACGAGGACAACCCCCCACCGGGTCCACAAACACCGTGATGACAGGCTCCTTCGCCAAACTATAGCCCTCGGCCCCGGCTCAAATAAAAAATCCCTCGCCTCTATAAGTATCAACTTATAGGGACGAAGGATATTATCTTCGTGTTACCACCCTAATTCGCAGTAAACTGCCTCTCTCCCGAACTACCATCCGGTATCCATATAACGGTGGAACCCGTCTCAACCTACTTATTATATATGTTCGGCCGAGAAGCTCAGAAACTAGTATTACATACCGCTTTGATGCCGGTTCACACCCCCCACCGGCTCTCTGAAACCAAGGCTTTGGTATCTTTCTTTTCATCATCGCTCTTTTAACTTGTGATTGGAATTGATTATATACTCAACATTATATAGTTGTCAAGTGTTTTTCCAAATTAATGTGGTTATCTTGTGATAATGTCACCTTGTAGATTAATTTGATAAAATGTCGGTATGAAAAACGAGGTGCAATATCTTATGTCACAAAAACAACTTAGCAGGTATATATCGATTTCCAAATTATTTTTTTACATGTTAAACACAATATTCATAAGAATTCGGCTCACCCTTGCCTTTATTTTCATTTAAACCTCACAATCTATGTATTCTAAAACTACACCCGGTTAACAATAAAATCAATATTATCAATAACAAACCGATTTTTTTCATTCCTGTTCTCTCCCTTACATCTGATTATAAATTATTTTATATTATAATATTGATAAAGTAAATAATATTTTTCCGGCTAAAAAAGACCGGCCGGCAAGCACAATCCCTGCCGGTCTTTTTCCCCAAGGCAATATTAAGGCAATGAATATATTATAAAAGTCTCATTTAATGTGATCATATTAAAGGCAGCCAATAACAACTTGCCAACGGCAAAACAGGTGGCGGCACAATTGTGGTTCTATATCCCACAATGAAACTTTGGGGGACAGTGGCACTGGCCCACCCCGTCTCAAAAGACTGTTCCGCAATCGTATTGTTTGAACTAAATACCTCTGTTGAACCGCCGAAACTTACGTCAATTCCTATTAAACCTTTGCCTGCGGTGTTCTGAACGCTGTTGCCGACAACCTCTATGAATTTAAATATATCTAAGTCTGCCACATTTAGAAGCACGGGTACATTACCTTCGCTAATAGTTATATTGTTATTAATATACAGCTCAAAATCAGCACCCATAAATTCTTCTATTGCTAACAGATGCCGCAAGGTAAACGCAGAAGCTAATTGAGAATTATCGCTCAAAACTAATTTCCCAAGCAACCCGGGGCTTGCAAGATTCGTTATACGGACAAAAAAACATCCAACGTCTTGTGAGCCGGGAACAAAAGTATTATTAGAAATAATACTATTTCCGGAAGTTGAAGAAATTATAATGCAGGAATACCTGTTATTTGATAAGGCATTGGGAGCATAGGTAAAATTACAATTGGTTATTTGAAACTCTTTGACCGAAAGCCCTATACCAAATTCACTTACTCCTATATCACAATTATCGACATAGATACCTGTGGCCGCAGGGTTATGAAACGCTATGGCGGTATCCGTCTCTCCCGCGGATCTTGGGTAATCCTGAACAATCTTCATGTTGCTAAAAACCACATCGGATACGGTAACATTAAACATGTAGAAGGGTGACGGTGTCAGGGAAGCAGTTATTACCGTTGTTGATGCAGTGCCTTGACCTTCAATAGTTACAGATTTATTAACGTTAATTGTATTCGTAATATTAAATGTTTCCGCATCGAGAAGCAACCGGTCACCGTTACCGGCGGCGGCAAGCGCGGCTTGAATCGTGGTATAAGTCCTAGTGGAACCAACCTGTAATGTAGCACCTGTTGGTGCAGGTATGGGTCTGACCGGAACTGCATCGGGTCTGATCTGCTTCAAATATGTTTGTCCGTTGGAAGTATCAATATAGAAATCCCCTGTTTCCCCAATACTGCAATCCGGCGCTCCAATTTCCGTAATGACATTAGTAGCCTCGGCTGTTTCATATTGAACCTGAATAAATGGACGAAATGCAACATTACCAAAATTAACGCCTATTAGATTGATAAGATCATTTTTATATTCACGTTCGGCTTTAATCAACATACCATAATTTTCATAGATTCCAAGCTGCCATCCTACCATCAGGGTTGTCAAATCAATATCCAAGGTGATATTAGCTTGATTTTTAACAGCAAACAGATTCGCGGCAACAGGAAAATAATAAGGCATATTGTCCCAGTTTACCTTATTGTCGTTGTAAGGTGTAACAATTTTATGAATTGCAAAAATCTTGGTACCGCAAGGATAAAAATTACGATGTAAATAAATTTTTAGAATCGCAGATTTGATTGAGGCACCGATAGGGATATCGGAAAAATCGAACCGCATTATTGTCCTATATATATTTGATCCCTGTCCTCCGACAAACAAATAACTGCTATCACTAAAATTTTCATTTCCTTTTTTGCTGCTGATAAAGGTATCAAAAACGGGATAGAGATCTTTTGTGATCATATAACCAACTCCTTGACAAAATTAACCATTAAATAATGGCCTATTTTATATTATTCCGAGGTTACAACTTTGGTTACGTGACCAACAGATCAAGGAAAGAAAAATCAAAATGGTAAGGTTAAATCACCAAAATTCATTTTTATGATATATAATATTAAATATAGGATATAATCACCAATAAGATGTGAGAACACAAGGCAATTGCTAAAAAGGTCCTAAATTATGGTATCTGAATGAACGAAATAAAATGAAAAATCCCTGAATGGTTAAAACCCAATCAGAAACAGTACCGCGAAAACTATCCCGGACTCAATATAATAAATTAATCTGTATAAATAATATAAAAAACAGGTGATAGAATGAAAAATAACATTGTAAAATCAACATCAGGCAAGAGATATACAATTAAAGAAGAGATTGCCAACAGTATAACTCACGGTATCGGAGTGTTGTTTGGAATTACAGCCCTGATCACCTTACTTATTTTTTCCGTTCGAAAAAAGGAGATCATATCTATTGTCTCCTTCAGTATCTACGGTTTATGCATAATATTGATGTATCTGTTTTCTACCCTATATCATAGTATCACCAACCAAAGGACAAAAAAGATACTTCGAATATTTGACCATTCCTCCATATATTTATTTATTGCCGGAACCTACACCCCCATCGCATTGCTTGCGATGAAAGGATACTTAAGAATTATTATTTTGACAGCCGTATGGTCTATAGCCGTATTCGGTGTAATATTTAAAATAACCACCCATTCTAAAATGGACCAATTTAAAAAATTATCTTTGGCATTGTACCTGGGTATGGGGTGGATTGCGGTATTTACCATAAGACCCATAATTGCAACAACATCTACAAAATTTTTCGCATGGATTTTAGGCGGCGGTTTGATGTATACATTAGGCACCATATTTTATAGTATCAAAAAATTGCCCTATGCCCATGCAATTTGGCATATGTTTGTTTTGGGCGCCAGTGTGATTCACTTTTTGGGTATATTATTGCACCTGGTCTAATATCTTCGGCAGCGGATTAAGCGGAACGTACGACCCTCAAACATGTATATTATTGCACCGGGCCTAATATCTTCCCTCCGCTTTATGAATGAATCCCCTAGCATTGTACCCCGGCATGGGCCGGACTGCAGTAATAATAAAAAATCACCTGGTTGCAATTTTTCTGTCATAAATATACCTGAGAAATATGATGCTCAGCGCCAGAGATATCACTTCGGCTATGGGAAACGCCAGCCATATGAGATTTACATTTTCAAAAAATGACAATATATAGGCAGCAGGCAATAATACAAGCAATTGCCTAGAAACAGCGGTGAGCAAACTCAACAGCGCATTGCCAAAGGCCTGAAATATCGCACTTGCCACGACACTGATACCTGCAAAAATATAACTCAAACTTATAATGCGCAGAGCCGGAACACCTATACTGAGCATATCCTCCGATGCATTAAAAAGCGCCAGTATCTTCTCGGGCAATATCTGAATCACAATCAGGCCGAAAATCATGATACAAAAAGCATAGATAATACCCAATCTGATAATCCTGATAATCCTCCCCTTGTTTCCGGCACCGTAATTAAAGGCGATGATAGGGACCATACCATTATTTAAACCGAAGACCGGCATGAATATAAAACTCTGCAATTTAAAATATATCCCGAAGACAGCAATAGCTGTGTAGGAAAACCCGTTCAGGATACTATTCATTCCATAAGTGGTAACAGAAATGATAGCCATCATAGCGATAGAAGGGATACCTACCGAATAGATATCTTTGATGATCTTTAAATCCGGCTTGAAACCCCTTGCGCTTATATTGATTTCCCTGTTTACTCTGAAATTAAAAATGATGACAAGAGTAGCTGCCGTTATTTGACCGATGACCGTTGCTATTGCCGCCCCTGCCGTTCCCATTGCAGGTATTCCGAAATGTCCGAATATAAAAATAGGGTCGAGTATAATATTGACAATAGCACCTGCTCCCTGAGCGATCATAGTATAAAAGGTTTTTCCTGTAGACAGAAGCAATCGTTCAAATACGATATGAATAAATCTGCAAATAGACCCTATACAGATGATCCTCAAATAAGGGATGCCATATTCGATAATTGCCATGTCATCGACCTGGAACGTAAAGTAGGACCTGGAAAATAAAAGACCGAATGCCAGAAACAAAACATAACTCAGCAATCCCAACAATATACCGTTATTGGCAACACTGTTGGCCTTTTCAATATTCTTCTCCCCGAGAGACCTGGAAAGAAAAGCATTAACCCCCACACCGGTGCCCACAGCAATGGCAATTATGAGATTTTGCACGGGAAAGACCAGAGAAACTGCGGTCAAGGCATTTTCACTGATTTGAGCTACAAATATGCTGTCTACCACATTATAGAGAGCCTCTACCAACATAGACACCATGATGGGCAATGACATATTTATCAATAATTTTTCAACAGGCATGATACCCATCTTGTTTTCTTCTGTTTGCAATGTCTTTTCTCCTCGACTATTTATTCGGTAATCGCATTATATTCGATTGAGACTACCTCATCGTCTTCAACCAAAAACGAAATTTTAGATTTATTCAACTCATATGTGTACAATCCTAAATCCTTAACATAA
>JALNXC010000114.1 GCA_023230535.1 Alkaliphilus sp.
AGCAAAGGGAAAAGTAGAATCAAAACCTCCAAAACATCTGGAATCCGCCCTGGGGCAATTGGTTAATTTATTATATACATTGCAGGGCGAGGCGGCGGGAGCCCAGGCAGTTTCGAGCATAGATACATATTTAGCGCCATTTATATATTATGATAATTTAGATTATTCCCAGGTAAAAAAGGCCATACAGCGTTTTGTATTTAATTTAAACGTGCCGACAAGGGTGGGATTTCAGACCCCATTTACCAATATTACATTGGATATAACACCCCATGTATTATTAAGGAAACAGCCTGTAACTATCGGCGGGAAACTGATGGATAAGACATATGGAGACTTCCAAAAAGAGATGGATATGTTTAATCTTTCTTTCTGCGAGGTAATGATGGAGGGAGATGGAGCAGGCAGGGCTTTCAGTTTCCCAATACCGACCATCAATGTTACCGATGATTTTCCGTGGAATTCAAAAGTGATCAATTCGGTTATGGACATGACAAGAAGATTCGGTACTCCATATTTTGCAAATTTCTTAAATTCCGATCTATCGCCGGAAGATATCAGATCCATGTGCTGTAGGCTAAGATTGGACAACCGTGAGCTCAGAAGAAGGGGCGGGGGGCTATTTGGAGCAAATCCACTTACAGGTTCGATAAATGTTGTAACGTTAAACATGGCAAGGATAGGCTATCTGTCAGATTCTGTGGAGGAATTCAAGAAAAGGGTCAGAGAATTGATGGAGGTATCCAAAGATATTTGTGAAACCAAAAGATGTATATTGGAGAAATATATGGATGTCGGACTATATCCTTATTCGAGACATTATTTACAGGATGTAAAGAAGGCAACGGGAGGATATTTTAAAAATCATTTTTCTACAATAGGCTTAAATGGAATGAACGAAGCATGTATCAATTTATTAGGTATAGATATTACCACCGGGGAAGGGAATAAATTTGCAGTAGAAACCATGGAATTTATGAATAAGGTCATACAGATATTCCAGGAAGAAACGGGAAGTCTATGGAATCTCGAAGCATCCCCGGCGGAAGGGGCTACCTACAGATTTGCGAGGATGGATAAAAAGTTATATCCTAAAATATATACACAGGGTGAGAACGAACCCTATTATACAAATTCCACACAGCTTCCGGTAGATCATACCGCCGATGTCTTTGAGGCCGTAGAATTACAAGAAAAATTGCAATCCCTATATACAGGGGGCACGGTATTGCATGGATTTATCGGTGAGGAAATTAAAGATATAGAGACTTGTAAGATACTGATCAAAAAGGTAATGGAAAGAAGTTCTATCCCTTATTTTACTGTCAGTCCTACATTTTCCATATGTCCCGAACATGGTTATCTGGCGGGAGAACATTTTGAATGTCCTAAGTGCGGAAACGAAGCGGAGGTTTGGAGCAGAGTCGTAGGTTTTCATAGGCCCGTTCAAGTATGGAATAGAGGTAAACAGGAAGAATATAAGGACCGTGTTGAATTTCAAATAGACACCAGTTTAAAGATATTTGCAAATAATGTAAAGGAAGACATAAATGTGGGATAAGGGCAGCATTAATATTTTAGGGATAGAGAAATCATCATTTATAGATTATCCGAACAATATTTGCACGGTGATATTTACAGGGGGCTGTAATTTCAGATGTCCTTACTGTCATAATAGTTCTATTGTAAATAATGAAGGGAATAAAATAGGGGAAAAGGAAATCATCGATTTCCTAAAGAGTAGAAAGAAATTTGTAGATGCTCTATGTATTTCCGGCGGGGAACCTACGATTCAAAAAGGGCTGTATGATTTTATTTACAAGGTTAAAAAAGAGGGCTTCAATATAAAATTAGATACCAACGGCACAAACCCTGATTTACTTGAACGGTTGATAGATGAAAAATTAGTAGACTATGTTGCCATGGACATAAAGGCGCCTATGAATAAATATTCATCAATCACCCAAGCGCCTGTAGTTTTGGAAGATATACGGAAGAGCATCGATATATTGCTGAAAAATAAAATTGATTATGAGTTTAGGACCACCGTATGTAAAGAACTTCTCAGTTCGGAAGACATTAAAACAATAGCTAGAGAAATAGAAGGTTGTAATACATATGTGCTTCAAAATTTTAAAGACGGTGAGACGGTTTTAGCGGGGCAAAATAAATTCACGCCTTACGGCGATGAGGAGTTGGAAGGTATACGGAATGATATATGTGGCCTATTGAATGAGGTAATTGTCAGATAAAAAACCATAAAAATCGCAGAAACCAAGGGCAAAACTAAAGAAACCTGCAAAATTGGTAAACCAGAATCAAAGGGACGGTCCTCCCGGTCATTTAAAAGCCACAGGGACTGTCCATTTGGTCAGTCTTTGTTGACCAAGGGGACTGTCCCCTGTGGCTTTTTTGTTTCTTTAATTTTGCCGATTGTTTTTGCAGTTCACGCCGGTTTCCCAACAACAGTTCAACAAAAGTTTACTCAGGAAGATAGACATCATTCACCCTATCTTGCAAATATACATTTGTATAAGAAACACCGCGAGAGAAATTTTTATACATCTTATACCCTTCATCGATACAATCGGGGCAGGCATCCCTCGGGATAGTTATAGCAAATATATTATATCCTATATCGCCCTTAGATGTGATCGTGTTTACTCCTGAACATTTTTTGCAGACTGTAAACCTCTGTGTCTGGCTTTCCAATATTCCATCCGTATCATAGTAGATTCGCCTGGATCTTTCCACATGGGTTGCTTTTCTATAGCTTTTAAGTCTCAGGTCATCCTTATCTTTCCATAAATTATATATCTTTTCACATTCCTGTTTTATATATTTTGTGATTGTGTCGGGTTGTTTTAATCTGTCCCTGTCATAATCAGGTTCTTTGACATGGGAATAGTCAAGGCCTGCCATAGCCAATATTATACCTAGATTTATATAAGGTAATGCACCTTCTATGGAATATCCTCCCTCAAGGACGGCAATATGGGGATTCAATATATCGTTTAATTTTGCATATCCCTGTGCGGTAAAATTCATATTTGTGATAGGGTCCGAATAGTGGTTGTCCTGTCCCGCGGAGTTTATAATGATATCCGGCTTATAATCGTCCAATATAGGCATAACCACATTGTCGAGTGTGTATAAAAAACCTTCTTCACCTGTCCCCGGCGGAAGCGGTACATTTATATTGTATCCGTAGGCACCGGGGCCGCCGAATTCATCTACGGATCCCGTACCCGGATAAAGAGTCCTGCCGTCCTGATGAAAAGAGATAAACAGAGTATCCTTATCGTTCCAATATATATCTTGGGTTCCGTCCCCATGATGGCAATCGCTGTCGACTATGGCTACCTTGAGCGGCCCATACTGTTGGCGTATTCTTTCCAGCATTATTGCTTCTATATTTACTATACAAAATCCCCTGTCACCGTACACTACTCTCTGAGCATGATGCCCGGGCGGGCGGACCAAGGCGAAGGATTTATCTACTTCCTTGTCCATTACCGCCTGAAACGCCTTTATTGCCCCTCCCGCCGATATTAGATGAGATTGTGTGACCCTGGATTTTACATCGGGGACACAGAAGTGGACCCTTTCAATATCTTTTTCTTCAGCTATGACCGGGTTATAAGATTTTATGCCTTCGATGTCCTCTATTCCCTCTTCAAAGATTTGATCCTGTGTATATAAAAGCCTTTCTTCCCTTTCAGGATGGGTTTTGCTGATAGCCCAGTCAAAAGCGGGGAAAAATACAAGCCCTAATTTATTCTTTGATTTAATCATTTATTTCACCTCTTAACTCCTGAATAAGGCCAGGTTTTATTTGAGCTTTTATTCTTATATTTTTGCCGCCGGTGTAGAAACCCCGTACCATATTAAAGCTGCTTTCTTCGACTATTTCGGTTTCTATAGTATCCTCTTCCGCGCCCAAGGACAGTGCGGATTTTTTCAACAGCTCAACAGCCTTTTCCCTGGCGTTGCCCAAGGTATAATTCTCGCTTATTTTTTCATATATCCCTAATTCGGGAACAGAGAGTATCTGTTGTTCGGTATCGGCCACCATAGTTATTTCCGTAGTGGTCTTCGCGAGAGCGGCGCCGATTGCATTGGCAACATCATAACTTTTGGGGAAATAGCAGGGCAGATTAAATTTTTTCTTCAATACAGGTGTCAGTATATGGGCAGGACCCCCTATAATATTGATAATATTCGGTTCAACCTTTTTGCCGTATAATAATTCTTTTATGGTATAGACGGGTTTACCGTTGATTTCCCGTAGAAGTTCATCTACTTTGTCTTTGATTATGGAAGCCATGGTTTCAAGTATTGTTTTTGCAGTATCTTCTACCGATAAATTGAGCTGCTTACCTAGTATTTTCATGGCTTCATGTGCTTTCTCTCTGTCACCTTCCTCTATATCGCCCAAAACTATCATTGCATCGGTGGGAGTGGGTTTTGGACCACCAAAAGCATAGGGCACACCTTCCCTCCTAGGGCCTATCTCAATATTTCCGTCCTCTATATCGATACTGCTGTCCCCGCCTAAACCTATGGAAACCGAATATATGGATCTCACTAAGGTATTGTAGGGACCTATTTTTATACCCAAAGGCTCGAATAAAGGAACACCGTCTACAAGAAAGAATATATCGGTCGTGGTTCCGCCTACATCCAGAAGAACAGCATCTTCATCGGTACCGAGAAGCATAGCATTGATTCCCATAAAGCTGGCGGCGGGGCCGGAGAGGATTGTTTCCACCGGTTTTTCTCCCGATGCTTCCAAATTCATCGTTCCCCCATCAGCTTTAAGTATGAACACAGGTGTGCTCATTCCTTCCTTTTCCAAGGATTTTTTGATATAAAGGGCAAAATCTTTGAAAGTATCATAGACAGCGGAATTCAGGTAAGAAGTAAATACTCTTCTGGGGAAATTCAATTTACCGGATAGGGTATGTCCCATTGTGACATGAGAAAAATTTTTGTCTATGGCATCACGTATCTTTATTTCATGCCTCGGATTTCTGGTAGAAAATTTTGTGATTACAGCGCAATGTTGTATGTTTTTTTCCTCGAAGGCTTTGACAGCATCCTTTATTTCTCTTGAATCTATATCTTTAACTATCTTGCCCCGGTGATCGACATATCCGGAAATAAATATATTTTCATCACCACAGGCTAAAAATTTATTATTGAGGCCCGGGCCGGATTGAATAATAATACCTACCGGCGAAACTTTGTCCTCTACGATAGCATTGGTAGATACTGTGGTGCTCAAATTTATCCTCCTAATTTTAGATTTATCACAATCTTCCAGCAGTACGTTCAGGGTACCCCAGATGGATTCAAACAAATTGTCCCTGTCGGTAGGCTGTTTCACTGTCTTTAATATTTTTCCGTCTTCTACAATAACTGCATCTATATTAGTTCCT
>JALNXC010000115.1 GCA_023230535.1 Alkaliphilus sp.
ATAAGAATCACATTTCTGTATTGTTTCAAGGAAAAAGATATGGCATTGAACATTTTTTCGCCCAAATTCCTTCCTTCCTGTTTTAGAAAGTGTATATCTCTATGCACAATGCTTTTTAGAATTTCTAAATTTCCGTGTTCCGAATAACTGACGATCATATCTATTCCCATATCTTTTATATTATTATAGATATCTTTTATAAAAGCTGTTTGAATCTTTATACACAGGTTCTTACCTAAAAAAGGTTCCAGTCTCGTTTTAGTTTTATTTAATGTAGGTATACGTGTAAAAAAAACAATCACTCTATCTTTCATTTTGCTCCCTTATCGTTAAGATTTTATATTTTTTATATAAATACACACCTATAGCCACCATAAAGGTTATTGCTAATAATACCGGAAAAAACATACTATTTCTATTTTCTCTGACTATAATTCCCTCTGTAACCATACTAAAGGTAATTATCCCCGGAATCATAAATATAAAAGTCCCTATGGTGTATTTTACTATAGGGATATTTGTTATGCCATAAGCGAAATTCTGAAGATTAAACGGAAATATGGGTAATAGTCTGGTTATCATTAAAATCAACATTTCTTTTTTGGGATCTATTTGGAAGATTATATTATATAACCTTTTATTTTTTTTAACTAACTCCTTGACAGAATCTTTTAACAGATACCTGCTCAAGAGAAACGACAATACCGATCCTATAGTCACTCCTACCAGACAATATACACTTCCCAGCCATGGTCCGAATAATCCGCTTGCCACTACGGCAAAAGTAACTCCGGGTAAAGCTAAAACCGAGGAGCCAATTATGGCAAATGTTAAATACAAAAATATTGACAGCAGATAATTATTAAGAATGAAATTGATAATTGGCTCAAAACTGTTGCTTTTTGTTAAATAAGAACTCAACTGGAGCTGTTTATTTAAAAAAAATCCTATAATTATTACTAAAATAAAAATTAAAACCTTTCTATATTTCTTCATCACTCTTTTCCCTAACTCTATTTACTTCCCGCGAATAATATATTTTCCTTATTAAAGCAATAAATATTGATACCGCAAACAACATAAGAAGCCCGGTTACCAACAATTGTGCTCCGCCTGTCAGCATACCGCCAACATATGAATAAACTATGGTTGCCGGTAATTGTCCTATACCGGTTGCTATAAAAAATGGTATAAAAGCCATAGAAGTAAGACCTGCCGCATAACTCACAAGATCAAAGGACATAAAGGGAAGAAGCCTTGCTATTAATATAGACTGCCTTCCATATTTTTTAAAAAATTCATCAACGCTCTCTAATCCTACCTTACTTGTCAGTTTCTCCACTACATCTCTACCTAAAATGCGAGATATATAAAAACATATTAAAGCCCCTAACATTGCACTTGACCAGGATAATACAGCTCCTTGCCACCATCCGAATAGATTTGCATTTGCAAATGTGATCAAAAACGCCGGTAGCGGTGCTACTACTGACTGAAAAACCATCAATCCTGCCGACACGAGCATTGCATAGGTTCCATATTTATCAATAAAATCCCTTACTACCTTAAAGTCCCCTGTTGAAAACATTATAAATATATTATTTATCAATTCATTTACTCTGGGATTGAAAAAATATAATAAGATAGATACCAAAATTATACCTATAAGGATTATTTTCGATTTATGTTTTAACAATTTTTCTTTCATAATATACCCCAACTTTAAAAAGTTTTTTAATTAAACGGCTATCCATTTAAATCGGTTTAAATGAATAGCCATCTGTATTAACTACTCTAAAAGACCTTTATAATCGTCTCCGCTTTCATTCCAGGCCTTTATACCACCCTCCAGGGTATAGATATTATTTGCCGATATGCCCATTTTTATCATTAAATCCGTTGCTGTCTGCGCATAGACCTTGCCTGAATAACAAACCAGCGCATACTTATCATCGGAATTTCCGGTTTCATTTCCTGTTGCCTCTTTGAGTGCCGCCTTTAAATTTGCTGTTCCTGCCGCATCGTCACCATCCTTAGCGGCATCTTGATCTGCCCCGTAAGAACCTACTATATGGCTTGCGTTATAGTCCTCCGCTTTTCTTACATCCAGAATAATATAATCACCTGATTCCGATTCTATCGATGCCTTTAAATCTTCCGCTCCTATGTATTGCATAGGGGCAGGGTCTGCTCCTGTTGTTTCTTTTTCTTCTTTTCCACATGCTGCTAATAATAATGATAATACAAGCAAAATAAGTATTAGTTTTAGTGATTTGTTTTTCATAATGTTCAACCCTCCATAATAGATTTTTGTCTTGTTTGTCCGACAGCTTATAATTTCAACACTTCCATTTCTGTAAGCGGGAGATGGGAATTGCATGGCTTCCGGATATACCCACAGGGGCACTTATATGACTTTGCGTTCAGAGGGAGTTAAAACTCTCTTTGAACTGAGCCTTAATTTATAGTTCCTGTAATTGCTTAAAATCTTTAAGTTACTAAAAGCTTATCACCAATAATTTATGAAGTCTAATTAAGGTTATCTATAAAAACTCCCCGGCACATAAGTAAAATCTATAGAAACGGTAAGGGGATAGAGGAGCGATAGACCATAGCTTGTATTTGAATTTTCAATTAGCAAACAGGTTTGAATAGATATAATGAATTAGACCCAAGAATAAAAAAATGTTAACATCTAACCAGTAGACAGATTTGCAAAATACAGTAGAATTCGACAAAAAATGGCAAACAGGTAGGTGCCGGCTTATTTTGTTCAAAGATTAAATGGATGGAGAAGCAACATGGAAAGAAAATGGAACAATTGATATTCGAAGTATTTAAAATAGGCTTATACATGGGACACAAGAAAATAATCGTAATTTATAATACAGTACGAGTTTTCAAAGGAGTGCTTTTATGAAAAGAATTTTACACCTGATTGCTCAAAAACCCGGTTATACGGGCAGTGGCATTTATCTGCAGGGAATCATCAAGGAAGCAACAAAAAAATTATATCCTCAAGCTCTGGTTGCGGGCATTTCTCAAGATGACGGCATGGATGAATTCCAATTTCCCGCTGACTTGGTCATCTACCCGGTTTACTTTGACACCGGGGAGCTACCTTTTCCTGTAGTGGGAATGAGTGATACAATGCCTTATCCCAGCACCAAATATAGAGAGCTCACTCCTTCCATGTATTTACTTTGGAGACAGGCCTTTATGAAGGCCATAAAAAATGCCTTAGATGACTTTAAGCCTGATCTTATTATCTCTCATCACCTGTGGTTATTATCAGCATTAGCCAGGGAACTAGCACCTGAAATTCCTGTGCTCTGTATTTCCCATGCTACAGATTTAAGACAGTTAGAATTAGCCCCTCAGTTTACAGATGAGGTGATTGCAGGTTGCAGCAAAATAGAACCGGTTATAGCATTGAATAATTTTCAGGCAGAAAAGATAACGAGTATTTACAAGATACCCGGAGAATCAATCACAGTGGTTGGCTGTGGATTAACCCGGCTATTTTTTATCCGCCCATCCACAGGGAAAAGAATAAAGTGAAAAAGATTATTTATGCCGGTAAGTTGAGCCGAGCCAAGGGAGTAACATCTCTTTTTAAAGCTTGTGAACTGTTATACTTAGAAGAGCCTAATTTTGAGCTGCTCCTCTATGGCTCAGGTGATGGAAAAGAAGCAAAAAAATTAGCAGCCATGGCGAAAAGGATTCCTTTTAAATTTACTGCCCCCGGCACTGTGAGTCAATTAGAATTAGGGAATGTTTTCCGACAAGGAGATGTTTTTGTGTTGCCTTCCTTTTACGAAGGATTACCATTGGTGGTGATCGAGGCATTAGCTTCCGGATTAAGGGTGGTAGTATCGGATTTGCCCGGTTTAAGGCCTTGGCTGGGAGATGAAATTAATTATAGTGGTTTAATCAGCTATGTCCCCTTACCTCGACTGGTTAAAGCGGATCAACCGATAACAGAAGAGTTGCCCATCTTTGAGTCCCGGCTAAAAAACAGCCTTTTAATTCAAATTAATCAGTCTCCTGTCGAATGGTCAGCGGTCTCCCCAAAAATAAAACAAGCCATTGCAGGGTTATCTTGGTTTGGTGTATTTGAAAAAATAGAGAAATTTTTTAGTTTTTACAAAATGCATGAACAATTCATAAGATATGATGGGCCCGAAAATATTGCATAAAGACAAAAAGAGGTAATAAAAAAATGTCTTTAAAAAAACCGATATTCATGCAAAGTTTTAATCTTGTATGAATATCGGCTTTTACTATTTTGGGGTATATTATGCATAATTAAACTGCATGTAAAACTGTGAGGTTTATAAAGTAATTTAATTCATTTAAAGAAAAGCCATTTCGTTATCTGAAGTTATATTTTCCTCATAAAAATAATTAATATTTTCATATACTCCGTTTTTTCTCATTACGGGATGGTAGTTTCCTACTTTGAGGGCTTCTATAAAATCCCTATGATCTCTTATAGTGTTGTAAAATTTGGTAGCATATATTCCAAGCCTTTCAGGTTTGTGGGCATCACTGGCACCGAGGGATGGAATATTTAATTCTGTGGCTAAGGTATAAGATTGTAGATTGTGGTGTGGAAGGGTACTGCCATTAAAAGATTCTATTCCTGTTAATAGGTGGCTTACCTTTCTCATGTTTTCACCCATTCCACGATTATTATTTCTAAAGGGATGAGCTGCGACAGCTGCTCCGCCATGTTTTTTTACTAATGTCAGCAATTCCTTTGCACTTATCTTTTTTGGGGGTATATCTTTTAACCCGAATGTTAATATATCACCTTCGTGAGTCAATATTTCCGAACCTACAATAACCAAAATTTCATTTATTTTAGCCGAATCCCCTATTTCATCCCGCAGGTGATTGTTTTCATGGTTTGTAATACATATTCCATTCAAGCCAATCAGCCTAGCTAGCTTGATTGATGTTTCAAGGTCTAAAATACTATCGAAGGAATATTTACTTTCGTGTACGTGCGTATCTATAATCACAAGAATCAACTCCATTCTAAACAGTTATCTATTATATTTTATGTTTGTTTACTGCATGATATATCAATAAGGCGTTCTTTCGTTGAAAATACATACTGATTTTTTATGGAATCCGGAATTTATGGAATCCGGAGTGAATGGGTGGATGGTTCAATAGTCTTAGTTTATGTTACCACGGTTTTTTAAAAAATGCTATTGGGCTTGCATCGGTATTAGGCATAGATAAAGAAGGTCCGTATCACGTGAGAACAAATTCTTGCTGTGCTAAAATGGCTATTTTACAAACCTTATGGCGGGGAAATGCGTTTTGTGGTTTTAAAAAATATCATCTATTTTGTGGGCTTTTATAAAATATATCTATGGTAAAGTG
>JALNXC010000116.1 GCA_023230535.1 Alkaliphilus sp.
AAAATCAACCGTTCCAGGCTAACAAAATTAAAAGGTGATAAATTTATGCTTGGAATGGCTGACCATAGAGGAAAATGGGAACCTACCCCTTATGAGGGCAGTGTAACAGAACTTATTTCCATGATTATAGAGCAGTTTCCATGGGTTTTAACTCCAATATCCATTTATCCAACATTGGACGGCTGGGGTAGTCAAGTTTTTTAATTGTTCTAGAAACACATTTACCGTGTTCTATATAATAATCAACGGCTATTTGTTTTTCCTCTTTTGAATATTTAGTTTTCTTATCAAAATCCCGATGTAATTCTCCCTCTTTTCTATATTCATAGTACCAATTTCTAAGGGATTCTCTGGAAGGATATCCTAACTTCCGTATTACCGTAGAATAACTCATATCGTATGTAGTAATAGCTTTACTGCTTTTAAACGCTCTTCATATGAAAACATGCGGCACCTCCTAATTTATTTTAAGTCCAGGTTTTTGTCCGCACCCCCCTATATGGTACAGTTTTCAATTGGCAAATACACAAGTTTCATTATTGCAATATATTTGGTCTTTTTTGTATCTGTGTATCCTATCTTCACCGGCAATAATTCTTAAATCTTCTTTAGGCATATTTTTAGATAATTGGTTTCCAAACAATGTACTTAAAGCCCCTAATCCTATAATCGATACCTTAGTTATTTTTATATGACTTAAACTTCGCACTTGTAAAAACAATTACACACATTGAAAATTTAATATTATTTAGCAATTAAAATAGCATGAAACCTCGAATTTTGGTATAATTGGGTTAACAAACAACATCCCAAATAGGAGGCTCATGCTATGAAAATTATAACACAAGACTGCCAAAATGATAAGTATGTTTCATCAACAATTAAACATTTTTTTAAAAATTATAGAATTGTCACCATACTAAAGGTTGCTAATGCTTACAAAAGCAAAGGTTTTTCTATAATTGCAGTTTTCCAATACTTATTTAGCCTAATTTTTACCAACCGTTCAATGTATATGGACATGTTAATGGAAAATGATCGCAAAGCTAATTTTGGTAAAGATACAGTTTATAGATTTATGAACTCAATTAATATAAATTGGATCAAATTTACAACATGGCTTAGTGCTGAAATCATAAAAAAGTCAATTAATGGTTTAACAGACGAAAATCGTATAAATGTTCTTATTATTGATGATTCACTATTTGAACGCCCAAGTTCTAAAAAAGTAGAACTGCTGGCGAAAGTGTATGACCATGTAAATAAGGTCTACAAATATGGTTTTCGTCTTCTTACACTTGGTTGGTCGGACGGAAATACTTTCCTTCCGGTAAATAGTTGTCTTTTATCCACTAAAAACAAAAAAAACCGAATTAATGAGGCCAAAATTATAGACAAACGATCCAATGGCCATAAAAAAGGTTCATTACCTTTATAATGGAAAAATGCAACCAATAACAGAAATATATAAAAAGAACAAAAAACGTAGAGGTAGATCTCGATATTTGTTATCTGTAGAAGTTTTTTTCAAAGTATGCAAATCTTATCTCAAATTGAGTAAGGAATGCAATTCACTTTCTTATGATGCTATGACAGCACATACAGCAGTTGTTTTTTTCTCAATACATGGTGTTAGCGGTAGAAAACCGGCAAGCAATTGATTCGCGAACATTAGGCGAAATATTTTACCTTGTATCAGATGAATTATCTGATATTACATTAATTCGTGCTTTTCATTTACTTATGCAAATATTTGTAGATACAATTGTAGATAAATTTTCATTAACAACAAAAGAATTAGAACAGTTATTAACCACTTTTATGGAAACTCTTCCAAAATGTTTAAGAAATAGGTTTTTATTAACTGCACAAATGCCCAACTAGTAATATTTATTTAGGGCCGGGTATTGAATTTTCAGGTTTCATAATAATTATTTAACTGCGAAGTTTTAGTTTGATAAATTTAAAGAATTAAACGATGCTATAAAAAAACTGCTAGAAGATAAAAGGAGTTTCTTCACTGGCATGAAAAGCGGCAAAGAGTTGGGTCAAATTATTGAGTTATCCAATAGAGCTGAAACACACGAGGAAAAAGGACGACTGTTTCTTAAGTTGTTAAAGGAGAGTGAATAATTTATGCAAAATTCAACTAAAACAAGTTCATTTGGAACTAAAGGAAGGGTAAACCACGATTCTTCAGATTTTTATAATAGTAGACTTTATGGGCATCATAAAAAAGATGAAAAAACAAAATACATAGAATGTGAAGTTGATAAGAAGAAAATAAACAGGATATATTGTAAATCTAGCGAAAATATGAATGAGCTTCCCGATAATAGTGTACATTTGATGATTACATCACCGCCATATAACGTGAAAAAGGAATATGATGAGGATCTAACGTTAAATGAATATAGACATTTATTAAAAACAGTTTTTTTGGAAACCTATAAAAAACTCGTAATTGGTGGAAGAGCGTGTATAAACATAGCTAATGTCGGTCGTAAACCTTATATACCCCTCCATAGTTATATAATACAAGATATGTTGGAAATAGGATTTGAAATGAGGGGAGAGGTAATTTGGGATAAAGCTGCAAGTGCTGCGCCATCTACAGCATGGGGAAGCTGGATGTCTGCCTCTAATCCTGTTTTGAGGGACACTCATGAATATATATTAATTTTTTCTAAAGAATCCTTCTCAAGAAAAAAGAAAGATAAAATTAATACAATTAAAAAAGAAGAATTTCTAGAATGGACGAAAAGCATATGGACTTTTCCCACCGTATCAGCAAGAAGTATAGGACATCCTGCACCATTTCCAGAGGAATTACCAAATCGATTGATACAATTATATTCCTTCGAATCGGACATAATTTTAGATCCATTTTGTGGTAGTGGGACTACCTGTATTGCGGCATTAAAAAGTGGGAGGAATTATGTGGGATATGACATTAAACCGGAATATGTTGAGTTGTCTAGAAAGAGAATTAGCCAGTGTAGTGAACAGATAAATATATTTGATATGGTTAGTAGGTAAAGAGCAATAATAATTGATTATGTTGCTGAGAAAGAGTATATTTATGGGGATGTTGTTATATTATAATTAAGACGTGGATTGTGTATTTTCTGAAAGTATTCCCTTGAATGAAAGGGCGGTTTTATGTATCTATTTTCTTCTCTGATTTACTGTGGTGGCTGTATTTAATAGTCTCGAATTCTTTGCTTCTTTTTTTGTAAGCCTTTCGGGAAGTGAAGGCTTAGCACCGGAATGACTTTGTATTTTCAAGGGTATTGCAGAGCGGGGTGTAATTAATTTTAATCTGTTGGCTGCAATTTCTTCGCTTCGTCTCTTGTCCATATTGAAAGGTCCCTCCTTAATTTAAGTTAGAATTATTCTAATGGACAAAGAGCTTTATGAAAACGCAGAACGGGTATGCACCCATCGAATTCTATTAAGCCTCTTTTACGGCTGCCTATTACTTTTAATAAATTTCCACAGATGGGACAAACAGAAGTTTCTCTGCTCGTAACTAGGAAAAAATCGGGTTTACTCTTTTCGTTTATCCAATAATTGTGTATAATGACCATGACTATGTCTATGTTGGTGGGCATTCCGACGGTCGTGCTGTAACACGACCATTTTTAAAGGGATGCCTTTCCTTTCTCTTTTTAAGGACATTTACTCGTCTATTCACGGACAAACAGGTCCGGTAGTCTTTGGATAAGTTTTGGCGGTAAAAACAGCATATATTACTGAATTTATACTATCTAATTGCTGGATTTTTGACACTGTCTGCCATCCCCGTTGCATTTATATATTTTTTCCTCTTGACATTTAGATTTAATAGCATTAAACTAATATTAGGTCTAACGCTATTAACGCTGGAGGTATCATCTATGAGAAATTTCCGACTTGGCAAACAGGAAACGAGATTTGCAGACCTTATTTGGAACAACGCTCCAATCAATTCTACCGAACTCGTCAGGCTTACCGCCGAAGTTATGAAATGGAAAAAATCCACTACATATACTATGCTGCGGAGGCTATGCGAACGCGGAATTTTCAAAAATGAAGACGCCATGGTTTCCGCCGTTTTGAGCCGCGATGAATTCTATGGTAACCAAAGTAGAGAATATGTCGAGGATACATTTGGAGGGTCACTGCCCAAATTCATCACATCATTTATCGGCGGCAAAAGATTATCCGCCAAACAAGCGGATGAACTCATACGTCTCATAAACAAGCATAAAAAGGAGGACTAGCTATGGATAAAAAGATCATCATCACCGTCATACTTGTGACGGTATTGACAGTCTGCCTGGCAACAAACAAAATCGGTATCCCCGATGAGCCACCCAAAATCACAGTTAAGTCCGGCTCATCAGAAATATTCCATGTTGTCGGAAAAAACAAGTGGAATGGCGCAGTTTATGATCGTGAAGACAATTTCATAGTCCTGAAAGAACGCATTTTCAATCGAAATATGCCGCACATCAAAAATGGTGCAAAGATCACTATTTCATTCGATAGTAGTAAACCCGATAACACTATCCTTTCGGAAATCATCCTCGACGAACATGGAAATGCTAAATGGCGAACGGACGAACATGTAAAAACATACGAAGTAGGTTTTGCTCCGTTTGGAAGAACGGGAACATTCACCATAGAGCCGAATTATGCCACGGCACTCAGTTCGGATAGTGCTGACTATGAAGTAGGAAACACAATAAAGGGCTACAAGATGATTTGCAGTTGGGGTAAAAACGAATGTGAATACGCCTTTGTTATTCTCGGTGATGCGGCGATGATGCCAATACAGACGGAAACCTTTAGCCTAAATTGAAGGCTCAATAATACCCCTCTACCTGAACGTTTTTAGGAACCTGAATATAGAGTACCGGCGGACCGATATGGGAAATATTTACTGAACCCATATAATTATTATTGTCGCCCCCGGGGAAAAATTGCTTTACTGTAAGGTCCCTGTCAAATCTCGCCAATTCAATCCTTATGCTTTCCGGCTTTGCTATCTTTAGTTGGTTTCCTTCTAATGTAACCTCTGGCGGCTTCACTTTATCCGTATATTCGATTCCGTTCATTATGCTTCTACCGGTATAGCTGGCGACTTCAATCATGTTATCATAGATATCTTTGTTTTTAACTATGACCCGAATATTAAAATTTTCCCTATCCACAGTTACTATCTCAAGCTGTCCCCCGATATATTCAAAACTCCATTCTTTATTTTTATGCGCACTTTCAATCTGATCCAGCCTGCCTTCCTCCGCCGCCACCGGCAGCATCTCTATCCCAGCCTTTTTGACATGTTGCAATTCTATCTGAGAAAAATTATTTTTAACAACTTTAAAACAACTGTCTTTTCCCAAAGTTTC
>JALNXC010000117.1 GCA_023230535.1 Alkaliphilus sp.
GGATCCCCCGGTTTTACCCTGCCCGATTTAACAGTAAAAGCCATTCTATAACCCAGTTCTTCCAATATCTTCAATGTCTCTTCGTTATAATGCCCGTAGGGATAAGCCAAATAGGCCGTATCCAGTATTCTCATGCTTGTCTCTAAATCCTGCCTTATTTCATCCAAAGGCTTAGTGATGAGATAACCCTTCTCGTTTTCATCCAACCTATGCAAATCGTGTGTATGTGAGGCATATTCAAATACATCCCTGCTGTTTTCTATCTCGGTCCAACTCAAATATTGCAGCTCGTTGGCATCGAAAGATACCATCTCATCGGTATTCCAACCCGAAATAAGAAAAATCGTCGCCTTAAAACCGTACTCTTTCAGAATAGGATATGCATACTCGTAATTGCTCTTATATCCGTCATCAAAAGTGATGAGCACACTTCGTTTAGGCAGATCAATTTCTCCCCTGACAAATTTCTCTAATTCATCCAATTCTACAGTATAATATCCGTTTTCATACAGAAGGGCCATGTGCTCCCGAAAAATTTCTACAGGTAAAACCGCACTATTATCTTCGTAAGGGTTTTCCTCTTCTTCTAAAAGATGGTGATACATTAAAACAGGAATACCTTTTGCCCATTTTTCGGATTCCGGTAAATATTTTTTACAAATAAAAAATAATGCGATACATAATATAAGACCGATAATTATTAATTTCAATACTATTTTTCTGTTCCTTTTCATTTCGTCCCCCTAATACGCATTCCTGCTCTATCAAAACAACATGAAGCAATTTTTTAGACAATTAATTATAACACATTACAATAAAACGAGCCACGGGGAACGGGGAACCGCTCTGTTGAAAAAGAACCACTGGGTCAGGTACACCGGTTTTTTTCCAACACTGAGCCATGGCCTCTCTGAGCCACGGTGCAAAACCACGATGTCAAAAAACCACGGTGCCAGACCCCTTGGCTCTTGACACCGTGGTTCTCTTTCATCAACCTTATCCTGTATTACGCCCATATTCCTATTTTTCTAATTTTATTATACCTCTTGTCGAGCAGTTGCTCCATATCTAATTTCATCAGTTCTTTTAATTCGCCGGATACATATTTTCTTATATTATCCGTCACGAAATCTATATCTTTATGTGCTCCGCCCAAAGGTTCTTTTATGATGTTATCTATAATACCTAAAGAGAGTAAATCCTGTGCCGTCAGTTTCATAACATCCGCCGCTTTTTGTGCGAGGGTGATATCTTTCCAAAGTATGCTGGAGAGCCCTTCCGGGGATATTACGGAATATACGGAATTTTCCAACATACATATCCTGTCTCCGACGCCGATTCCCAGAGCGCCTCCGCTCCCGCCCTCTCCTATAACTATAGATATGATGGGTGTTCTGAGCCTGCTCATCTCTATAAGATTTAAGGCTATGGCCTCTCCCTGCCCGCGTTCCTCCGCACCCAAACCGCAGTAGGCACCCGGTGTATCGATAAGGGTCAGAACGGGCCGTTTAAATTTCTCCGCCTGTTTCATCAGCCTCAGCGCTTTTCTATATCCTTCGGGATGGGGCATCCCAAAATTTCTTTTGATGTTTTCATTCGTATCCTTCCCCTTTTGATGCCCTATAACAGTGATAGGTATACCTTCCCGGCTGTTGGCCGGGAAGGCAAATATTCCTATACCCCCTATTATGGAATTATCATCCCCATAAAATCTGTCCCCATGAAATTCTATAAAACTCTCTATGAGTTTCTTTATGTAATCCGATGATGTAGGCCGCTCCTGTAGCCTCGCAAGTTTGACTTTTTCCCACGGTGTAAGATTTTTATAGACATCCTGCTTCATCTTTTCGACCTTTTTTGATAATATCCTGATTTCATCAGTCAAATCTACATTGTTTTCACTGGCGAAATTTTTTAATTCTACAAGTTTATTTTCAAGTTCAACGATGGGTTTTTCGGATTCCAGAATATTATGCATTATTCTCACCGCCCAATGCATGAATTTTGAGTATCTCGGACAAAACAGCCTTCATGTTCTTTCTGTGGACAATCTTATCTACAAAACCTTTTTTCTGTAAAAACTCTGCCCGCTGAAAGCCTTCGGGTAATTTTTGCTTGATAGTCTGTTCAATAACTCTGGGGCCTGCAAAACCGATCAGTGCTCCGGGTTCCGCAATAATTATATCCCCGAGCATAGCAAAACTGGCAGTTATTCCGCCCGTTGTCGGGTCTGTCAGGACAGCTATATATAACAACCCCTCCTCGGACAGCCTGCCTAAAGCAGCCGATGTTTTAGCCATCTGCATCAATGACAGAACACCTTCCTGCATCCTTGCTCCCCCCGATGCGGTAAATATGATTACGGAAAATCTTTTTTCAATCGCCTTTTCTATTGCTCTCGTTATCTTTTCTCCCACAACCGAACCCATACTTCCCATCATAAAATTAGGTTCCATGACGCATATGATACAATCCCGGCCCATTATTTTTCCTTCACCCGTTATTACGGCTTCCTTTTCATTGCTGTTTTCCATTGCAATCCTAATCTTTTCCATATAGTCCGGAAAGCTTAACGCATCGATTGTTTTTAAATTCGTATCATACTCCACAAATGTCCCTTTATCTATTATAGAATTAACTCTATCTCTGGCAGCTATTCTGGGATGACTGTTCTTGATAGAAACTTTTAATTTATCTTCGGATACTTTTTGAAAATTATCGATAGTTACGGTTCTCACTTTATTATCATCGTCTTTATACAACAGCACCGTTGCATATTTTTTCCTACTGAAAAGATCTCTGAGCATTTTGCATCTCCTTCCGCTCATATAAAAAACTTGAGGCCCTGGTAAAAAGTACGCCTGTTACGATTTCAAATATGAAAGTTCTCACCAACCCTCCCTAATAAATGAACAAACCATTAAGACTTCACCTCTTATATCCCCATATATTGATAATTAAAAACCCAGGGTTGAGATTAAAATATCTATTTTGTTTGCTGAAAAATCCTCACTGCCCAATATTTGTTTCTGAAAATCAATATTTGTTTTTATGCCGGTGATCACCAGTTCATCCAAGGCTCTTTTCATTCTATTTATAGCCTCGTTCCTGTCTTTTCCCCATACTATGAGTTTAACAATCATAGAATCATAAACAGGAGAAATAATATACCCGTTATAGATATGGCTGTCTATCCTGACACCATAACCTCCGGGAGAAAAATATCCCTCTATTTCCCCGGGACAGGGCCTAAATTCATTCTCGGGATCCTCGGCATTTATTCTGCATTCGATGGAATGGCCGTTTATTTTTATCTGTTCCTGTGAAATATCTAATCTCTCTCCATATGCTATTTTTATCTGTTCCTTTACTAAATCCATTCCGATTACCATCTCTGTTATTGTATGTTCTACCTGCAGCCTCGTATTCATCTCTATAAAATAAAAATTATTATCTTTATCTAATAAAAACTCTATAGTACCGGCATTTACGTAATCTATTGCCTTGGCCGCTCTGAGAGAAATTTTGCCCATTTTGGTTCTCAAATCCTCATTCATAGCCGTGCACGGCGCTTCTTCCAAAATCTTTTGGCTTCTTCTCTGCAAGGAACAGTCCCTCTCTCCTAAATGGATTATATTTCCATAGTTATCAGCTAATATTTGAAATTCAATATGTCTGGGGTTTTCTATAAATTTTTCAATATACATGGAGCTATCGTTGAATGCTGTAATAGTTTCTGATTTAGCTATGTTAAATCTATCAATAAACTTCTCTTCATCATGGACAATTCTCATACCCCTGCCCCCGCCGCCGTTAGCGGCCTTAATCATAACCGGAAATCCGATTTTTTTAGCCGTATCAAGCGCTTCCAAGGCTTCATCCGTAGTATTTTCGGAGCCCGGTATAATGGGTATCCCCGCCTCCTTCATTATCTTTCTCGCTTCAGATTTGTTTCCCATTTTCTCCATATGTTCTTTTTTAGGGCCGATAAATTTTATGCCGTTCTCCGCACATGCTTCCGGCAGCCTCGAATCTTCGGCAATAAATCCATATCCCGGATGTACAGCCTCGCATTTTGTAACCAAAGCCGCACTAATTATGTTATCTATATTTAAATAGCTCTTCCCCGGCGGAACAGGCCCAATACAGAGCGCTTCATCCGCTATATGTACATGAGTAGAATCCTCATCTATCTCCGAATACACCGCTACAGTTTTTATTCCCATTTCCTTGCACGTCCTGATTATCCTGAGTGCTATTTCACCCCTGTTGGCAATGAGTATTTTTTTAAACATAACTCACCTCCCGATCAACATCAAAGGCTGCCCAAATTCTACTATACTCTCGTCTTCTACAAATATTTCCAAAACCTGCCCCTCATATTCACATTCAATTTCATTCATTATTTTCATAGCTTCTATAATACATAGAATCTGGCCTTTTTCTACCGTATCTCCTATGGTCACGAAAGAGAGTTCATCCGGGCTAGGTGCTTTAAAAAATGTTCCTACTATTGGCGATTTTACAATAAAGGTATCCCCTATATCGGTCAAGTCTTTGCTATATTCCTCTCTATCAATTTTGCCTTCAAACCCCCGAATATCGCTATCCGCTATCTTTGCCAATATATTGCTGTTTTCTAAGCCATCTGTGATTATTCCCGATGTATTACCTCCATCAGATGCCTTTTTTGATATCATTATCCTGAAATCGCTCTTCTCTATCTCTATTTTTTCTATATTCGTTTTATCCATCGTAATAATGAGGTCCTTAACATCTTTTATGTCCATTTGCATACCTCCTTATCTATGAACTATTGCTAGTACCTGGTGCTAGTAATTAATATTATCACATTATACCATACATACAAGCAGTAGTGCAATATTTTAAATATTGTCAATATATATACGTATTCCGAATTTTTTTACAAATTCACTGAATATGGCCTTTCCCTGATGTATAATGTGCTGAATTTACCTCGAGGTTATAAAAAATAATTTGAAAGGAGGCAAATATTATGGCAATTGCAAAATTTAACGAAACCAGAAGTACATCTTGCAGATTTATTACCGACATCGATGATGAGGGAAAAGAAAAATATATGAGCAAATCCGTTGCTAATTTTAAAACAGACGCCGATTTGGAGGATGTTAATGAAACAACACTTGCTATCGCTTCTCTTTATCCCTATAGTGTCAAAAGAGTAATATTGACAGAACGTTCGGAACTGGAAGAATCTTAAAAACCCTTTTTCGGTATATGATTGCTCACAACGATATGGGAGATTTTCCATGGCTCCCATAATGATTTATTTCAATAACTACTCACCCAAAATAGAAAGGAGGAAAATATATGAATAAATA
>JALNXC010000118.1 GCA_023230535.1 Alkaliphilus sp.
AATTTCGTCTTCTGTGAGGATGTCGCACTCACAAAATTCTTCCAGCTGGTTGATTTCATAGAGAGTGATAACCGTGTTGTCAATAGCTTGATTGCTGTCGCCAGCTCCTAAGCTACTACCAGTCAGTTTTCCTGTTTCTAGTTCCAGTTCCGCATAACCAGATTTGGTACTGCGGATATATCCGTCGTAAGCAATTTTGATAATTTCCATGGGGTCAAGGTTTTCTATTATCTCAACAATTTTCTCTTTTGGCAGGATTTCCACTGTTTCTCCTGCTCCCAAGCCTATTCCTCTTCTTTTTACTATTACATTTTTCATTTTTTTATTCCTCCTAAAATTTCATGATTTTGTTTTTGTCATTGTGCATAAAACTATACACACCGTTATTGTCTCGTTTGGCAACTCTAATTTCGTCATTTCTGACCAAAATCAAGTTACCGTTTATCAATAGTTCTGTGTCGTGGTTCACTTCCACGACTTGAAACTTGCCTGTTCCTGTTGTCGTTTTCAATTTTATTTCTTTTCTTAACATAATTTCTTCCTCCTAAAATTTATTTCGGCTTCCGCCTATAAGCGTTGGCCGGATGACCGGCCGCCGGAATTTTACCGGCTGAAAACCTCGGGGCGTTATAGTGTGCTTTTGTGGTAGGATACTACATAGGTGTTTTCCGCTTGGTACTCTTCTTTTACGCCATAACCCTTTTCCTTCATTTTCGCTTTATCCTTGTCGGCTTCTTTTTTTGTACTATAGTCATACGTTCGGACGATATAGATTAATTTTTTCATACCGATTCTCCTTCTTTTGGATATTTATAAAAATTAAAAAACAGATCTTTTTTCCCTTTTGGGTATATATGCAAGTTGTGTTTATATTTATGCAGGCTGTTTTATTGCCTTGTTATTATTTCGCTATTGATTCGGTTTTTCCTTTATGGGTGGGCTCTGATTCCCGCCGGTCTTAATTAACTGATTCCCTGTATGTAGTCGGCGGCTTTCTGGGCTTGACTTGCTGCCGTTACAATTAAGCGGCTATCTTCTTTGAGCTTCCGCATCCATGACTTAATATAGGCGGCTGAATTTTCAATGGTAGCATTTTCAATCTGGGCTTTCCCGCATAACATGGCGGCTCCAATTTCTGCGACAAGTTCCTCCTTGCTGTAGGTTTCGCTTCCGAAAGCTGCTATTTCGGTTATTCCCTTACGGTCAAGGCGTGTCTTATTTCCTGTACTGTGTATCATTTCGTGGAATAAGGTTGAGTAGTATTCTTCCGGCTTCTTATAATCTTTGAGTTCTGGGACGCTTATAAAGTCATCTGATGGGCGGTAGTAGGCTCTACCGGGTGCAAATTTGATTTCGGGGCTGTTTGCGTATCCTGCGGTGATTGCTTCGGCGGCTTCTATGGGGTCGTGATTGTATTCTTCGGTGTCTTTCCTGCGGCTTGTGAGTCCTTCGCATTGGGTGCTTATTTCAAATACGTTGTAGTATCTTAAAAATGGTATCTTGTCGGTCTTGCCGTCGTCGTTTTCTTTTTCAATCCATTTCCAAAACACAACTAACTGACTCTTTTCTCCCTTCTTAACTTTCCCGCCTGCTTCTCTGATTTGATTAAAGGTTGCGTATTCGCCGGGGTCTAATAATATGGCATTGATTCCGTTATAGGCTCTTTGGGTGTTCCAATTTACGGCGGGCTTGCTGTTCCATGGTGTTCTCCATGGTATAGTTCCTTTTTCAAGCTTCTCGATTATCTTTTCCGTTACGATTTCATATACAGTCTTTTTCATTATTTTTCCCTCCTTCAAATAAAGAGGGCGGGGGTTGTTTCCCGCCTGATTTATAGTGCTATGGTCAAGTGGCTTTTAGGGTGATTTGAGTTCATCATGTTTAAAAATGCTTTGCTTGAGTTTTCAACTTTTCCAATGTATACGTGTACTTGCATTGGGTATTTGTTCTCCTGCCTTTTATAGCTTTCAATTTCGCTTTGTATATCCATGTATATATTTGTTATTCTGTCGGCCGTCATGCTATTTATGTTCGTTCCGTAGAATTTTATGTATTTCATTCTTAACACTCCCTTTATTTTTTCTTTCAAGCCTTCCAACCTGCCGCCAGTGTGGCGGTACGTTGCAGGGCTTGCGGCTCCTGCGTTTAGATTTGCCTTTCTGCGTCAAGTATCAACGCGTGCAATTCCTTTTCTTCTTCGTGTAGTCTTACTAGCCTTGCTGGGGCTATTTGGCTTTGTGGATTAGTTCTCAAATGCTCCTCTTCTTTTTCAATTTTTCTTAGCAGCTCATTCATGGCCATGTTGTAGATATATGCTTTTTTCATTTTCGGGGCCCCCTTTTTATTTTACCCTCTGCATTTGTGCCGGCTTGGGACGGCCTATGGCTGCATTATGGTTGCCGGATTGCTCCGGGCTTCATGGCGGACAAGTGTTTTATTTTTGTTATCTGGCAGGCAAAAACACTTCTTACGCTGTTATTTCTTATGCCTGCCGGGTTATGGGTTACATGCAACTTGTCAAAACATTCTATTTGTATTTTTTTTCAAGGCGGCGAACTGTTTCTCAAGTTGCCAATATATATCCTTATTCCGCCTTTCTTGTTGTGCCTGCGGTGTCTATATTTCACCGGCTGGGGTGCCGGATTTTAATCTTGTCAATAATTTGATTTTTAGATTTGTTACGCCTCCGCCGCTTCCGCTCCCATCTGGCCTCTACTAGATATATCGCCGGACGGTATAACAGGTCAACGCCTATTCATCACTTTAGAGGTTCTATGTTCTCCGCCTTGACGCTTTCATATGCTCGCCTGCTTGGTGGCCGGGTGGCCGTTCTACAACTCACAGGGTCGCAGTGGTGATGCGGTGCCAATAGTGGCGGATGCTTTTCAATTTTCAGGACGTGGCGGCCATTGCGGCCGTGGGGCTTGGGTGTGCTTTTTATCTATCTATAGTATAGCAAATATAGTGCCGTTTGTATATACAGGTCAATTCTTATATTAGGGCAAATAAAAAGATATACTGAGGTTATCTCAATATATCTAATTATTTTAGCATTATGGTATGTTTTACTCGGTATTACTCGTTATCTCGATTTATTTTAAAAGTTTTTTATTTTAATTTTGGGAGGTTTTCAAGGCGTGGAATCCTTCCGGCTCTAGGTGCTGCGTCTGGATTTTGGGAGATGTAATATCTGTATCCGGCATCGGCTAAATACTCTAGGCTGGCTATATAGGTAGTGTTTGCGTATTCGGCTATCCGCTGTATCTTCCTGTCTATCACTGGGTCAATCCGGATTTGGCGGGGCTTTTTTAGTTCTCGTTTCAATTGTTTTCTACTCCTTTCTTTTTTAGATATTGTATATACGATTATATATGGTTCTGGGGATTGTTTCAAGTACCGTTTATCTAGGTCTGGTTTTATTAGGCTTGTGGTTTATCTTTACTTTTGGATGGCTCTGGACGGTGGCAGGGGTTCTGGTTTAGTTTTTTAGGATTATTTTTAATGTTAACTTATAATCTATCAAAGGTTAACAATAGGATTTAATCGTTGGAAAAGAAGGATTGTAGGAAGAATGAAAGACCCGGTTTTTCTCTAGAAGAAACAAGAAGCAAGGGAAGGGTATTTTATGGATATACATTAATTGGAATGGGTTTATCTGGGATAAGTGTATCGGTACACTTCAGCGTGTTAACGATTTTATAAGTGTTGCTAAAATATTGGCACTATTGCAAATAAATTTGAATATGCGGGCAGGGAATTACGGTATTATTACAATTATTGGTAGCGTTTTTTAAAGACTTGTTTAATATTTCTATAGATTTATTGGTTATTATTTTAGCATTGGGAGCAACTTGTTTTTTTTAGGTTCTTAATTTACACAAGTCCCAAATAGCCTTTTAATCATTATTTTAGATATAGTACCGTTTATGTATATTTTCGGTATTATATATGGCTTCTGGTGCAAGTCACTTCGGCCAATCTTGCATATTCTCGGCTCGTTCGTCGGCTTGCTCTTGGATGGGCTTCCGGCGGTCATTCCTTGGCAATATTCGTAGGGGATTCAGCAGGGGCGGGGGGAGTGGGTGACTGGGCGCCGGAGAGTTCCCCCTCGAAAAAATAATTGCAGTAAAATGGCCGAAAAACATTATAGTTCAGCGAATTAACCTCACAGGAAAAAGCTTCAAATAAAACATGTTTTTCATAGAAAATAAGGGTTTGGAAGTGGTTTAAAAAACGCATTTGTTCCACCAAATTAACAGAGAAAATTAAGCAAAAATAATCTTGCAAAAAATAATGGCGGTTGGCCTTAGAGCGACAAGGGTTATAGAAAACGCAATTTCGCTTGACTTTCGTCTTTTGTTGTGCTAATCTTATAATTAGCGATAGCTGTCAGAAATTGACGGCTATTTTTATTTAAAAAGTTTAAGAAACTGTCTTGGATTTCAAGGCGGTTTTTTAGGTTTTTGAATAGGTAATTTTGGATTTAGAATTTTGTTTAGCGATGTTATATAAGGCGATTTACATGCCGAAATCAAGATACACTTAGTCAGAGTATGTATAGAGTGGGTTTTTAGGGGTTATGAAAAGTACCCCTAGGGGGGTATATGAAAAAACACATAAAATTTAGGTGGTGGTGATACTGAAAAAGGAAACTTTAGAGTTTTTAAACGGCCAAAGAAATGCAGTTAAAGATGAGTTTATTCTTGGCAGAGAAAAGGCAGGAAGTTCAGAATTAATATTTGTATCATTACCAAATGGAGAAAAACCTATTTATGCTTTATGGAACAGCAAGAAGACTGTTAAAAAATATGAAAAAAAAGAGGATAAAAGTGGAGAGGTAGTTTTTAAGAAAGTTGTTTCCTGTGGTACTGGTGGAGAGAGTGCTTATGTTATGCTGATAGACAATATGATTTCTAAACTTAGAAAAAAAAACATTTCCTTGAATGCTTCTGGTGCAATATTGCAATTAACAAATTACCTTGAATGGAATACGGGAAGATTATATAACAAACGAAACAAGATATCTTTGACTAAAGAAATGATTTCAAAGATATTAAAAATAGGAAAGCAGAAAACAAACAATGTTTTAAAAGAACTAAAGGAGTTAGATGTACTTTATTATAATAATAAAGAATCGGCTTATTTTATGAATATGAAATATGTTAGAAAAGGCGGGCTTCTCAATGAGGATAAAGTTTGAAAAAGGGCTAACCCCCGAAAGAATAGCAGATAATTTTGTGGAATACATTTATGAAAACAACTTAATTATCGGAGCTGTTAATATGTATATTCAAACTTAT
>JALNXC010000119.1 GCA_023230535.1 Alkaliphilus sp.
CTCTCCGCCATATTTTCCTATTGATAGACCTAAAATATCAAGCTGTTCCTTATCGACCGTACTTGGTGCATCACTTAAAAGACAGCTTGCCTCTCTTGTCTTCGGAAATGCTATCACATCCCTTATACTATCCGATTGGGACATGATCATGACCAATCTGTCCAATCCGAAGGCAAACCCGCCGTGAGGGGGCGTACCGTATGAAAATGCTTCTAACATGAATCCGAATCTATCCCGGATTTCTTTATCGGATAAACCTAATATTTCAAACATCTTCTTCTGTATATCTTCCCTGTGGATTCTGATACTGCCGCTGCCGAGTTCTATACCGTTCAGGACAAAATCATAGCTCATTGAATTTATTTTGTCCAAATCTTCGCCGGCCAAGAATTTATCAACTTCCACCGGCATTGTGAACGGATGATGCATGGCCACATATCTTCCATCTTCTTCCGACCATTCCAAAAGTGGGAAATCCGTAACTATCAGGAATTTATAATCATCTTTATCTCTGAGTCCCAGCATGTCCCCTATGTGTAATCTTAAGTTTCCCAAGGTCCTGTATATAACCGAAAGTGTATCCGCACAGAAAATTATCATGTCTTCCGGTTGGGCGTTCATTTCTTTTATTATTTCATTTATTTCATTTTCCGATAGGAACTTTGTCAGTAATGTTCTTAGATTTCCATTCTGTTCTATGGCAATCCAGGCCATACCCTGGGCACCGTAATCTATAGCAAGTTCTGTAAGGGCATCTATTTCATTTCTTGTAAGAGAGTTTCCGCCTTTTATATTCAAGGCTCTTACGGCTCCTCCGCTGTCTACCACATTTCTAAAGACCTTAAATCCGCATTCCTCGGCTATATGGCTTAAGTCCACTATTTGCATATCAAATCTTATATCCGGTTTGTCGGTACCGTATAAATTCATGGTCTCCCGGTAGGTCAGCCTTGGGAAGGCTTCCTTGTATTCAATATTCATCACTTCCTTAAATACATTTTTAAACAATCCCTCCATATGTTCCAATACTTCTTCCTGCGATACAAAGGATAGCTCTATATCTACCTGAGTAAATTCCGGCTGCCTATCCGCACGCAGGTCTTCATCCCTGAAGCATTTTGCTATTTGGTAGTATCTGTCTATACCCGATACCATCAATATTTGTTTAAGGATCTGTGGTGATTGGGGTAATGCATAAAACTTACCTTCATGGATTCTGCTGGGTACTAAATAATCTCTTGCGCCTTCCGGTGTACTTTAAGTCAATATTGGCGTCTCTACTTCCATAAAGTCCCTATCCTCCAGGTATCTTCTTATGGATTTTACAATACTATGTCTCAATGCAAGGTTTTTGTATAGTTTTGGTCTGCGTAAATCCAGGTATCTATGGGTAAACCTTATTTCCTCCCTGACATTGATATTATCTTCCACCGGAAACGGCAATGGTTTTGACTTTGATAATATCTCCAGATTTTTTGCCCTCAGTTCTATGGTTCCTGTGGGGATATTCGGATTGTATGTCTCTTCATCCCTCTGTTCTATTTGACCTTGAACCTTTATTACAAATTCGTTTCTTAGGCGCTCCGCCAGGGAGAATATTTTTTCTCCCACCTTTTCTGTGTTGAAAACTACTTGAAGTATTCCTGTTTTATCTCTTAAATCAACAAACAATACTCCGCCCATATCTCTTATTCTTTGAACCCATCCTGTTACTGTGGCCGTAGTAGTCTTATCTTCTTCATATATTCGCCCACAATAGTGGCTTCTTTTTTGTTCTATCATTTTTTCTCACCTACTATATATTTATTTTCTATATTTATTAAAACCGGAAAGACCGGGGGGCAGGTATAGTGGTTCTTTTTGTCGGGTTAGATCATAAAGGTCATAAAAAAACCTTTCATTCACTATTTAAATAGGGACGAAAGGTTTTGGTTTCGCGGTACCACCCAGATTGATTATAATAAAATAATCCACTCAAATTCAATACAGATTTACCGGATAGATTTACCGGTACCTGTATCTACTGCCGTAATGTAGCAGATACATCTAAGCCTACTTGCATATGCTTTCGGTTAGCGACTCCCAGATGTTCTTCAATTAAACTCTTTGCACCGGATTCTCACCTTTGCCGGCTCTCTGTGATCAGTTTATTTAATCTACTCTTCCGTTCATAGTCTTTTTTTATGAATTATGCTCCATCAACTATCATGATACAAAAATATCTATTCTTTGTCAATAATATATTATCCCATTACTTGGTATGTTTTATTCTTTTCGGAAGCGCGGGGATATGCTTTATCTCTTTATGGTACAAAGGTAAGATTTTTTGTGTTTTCTAAAATCAATTTTGTTGTAAATCAATCAATGATGTAGTAGAATCTTTTTAAGGGAATCTTGTTGCAGAATTGTATTTCTAAATAGCCAAACAACCCATATAAAAATATTGAAGTGAAGATAGAAGTATAAAACATAAAAATAAATATCTGTTTTACATTAAATTCTTGGCAAACAATCGATAATTATAGAACTTGACATTTTATAAAAAACTATAAAATTATCCTGAAAGGGGGACAGTTCTATGGGTTTTTCTATGGGAAATGATTTAAAACTTTTTATGATTGTTGCTTACATAATAGGTGGAGTCCTAATTTTCGGAGGCTCCTATGTATATATAAAATGGATGAAGAATACGAAAAAAAAAGAAATGGATTATTTGGCAAAAAAAATGGCAGAGGAACAGAGAAAAACAAACACCCCTTAATCTTATTGTCCTTTCAAATCTTTAGATTCTTATCATTGCTCTCAGATTTAAATTAGGGTTGTTTTGACAAAATTTGAAGGCAAATTATATTTATATGAGATTCCCTTAACACAAGAGAATACAAGGCAGCGAGGTATTATACATAGTTTTAATAAAAAAGAACCACGGTATCGGGTACCGTGGTTCTTTTAAGACCAAGGTTTAAGACCACGGGAAACTCAAGGGATTAGGTACTGCGCTCCTTGTGGCCTTTATTGTTTCCGACTTAGCAAATAAACATATAAACTGTCCAAGGGATTAAATATTGCGCTCTTTATGGCTTTTACCGTCCCCGATTCAGAAGATAAACATATAAATTGTCTAATTGTTGCCAGCTCAGATAAATAGTATTGAAATATAGCTATCGGGCATACAGACGGACTAACAGGCTCTTTCTGTTTTTTTATGCTAAGATTTTTGTTAGAATTATAGCGTATGGGTATGGTGTAGGTCATATCCCATCTGGCTATGCAGGGGGGAGATTTTAAATTTGGAAACCAGGATGGTTTTATTGGTCTCTTGGTTCTTGGTGTTGGTGCTGGTTAAAAAACTTAGTAAAAGGGAGATATTTAAGTATGAAGGCTTATGGAACATTTACGAAAATAGGTGAACATGTATATAGAACTGATACATATCTCCAATTTGGAGACTCAGATGAACTGATAGGAGCCTCTGTATTATGTAATCCGGGTTCAGCAAGGGCATTAAATGAATTAATTGAAGAAAAACTAATCAACTATAATGAAGATGAGACATTAAAATTTGAGGGAGTAGAGCTAAAACTTGATTCTACCATGGGGTAACTCAAAAAAATCTGTTGGGTATATATGGGAAATATTTAAAGGGAATATTTAAGATATATAATCTATTTACCTTAAAAGATGCAGATATGGAACAGGCTATAGAATTAGCAGAAGGTGGAAATGTTGATGAAAAAACAATCCATAAGGATCTTGAAGATTTTAGAAATTTCGATTTAGAAGATAAATGGATTTTAAAAGCTTGGGGAGTAGATGTACCATTGAAATTTAAAAAGCAATGGGCTGAATTAATATGCAAAAAAATGTATTTGAACGCGGTAAACTAAAAAAAGGATCAGATTATTATCATATATCGCCTCGGTCCCCTAAGAGTGGGGAGGTTGTGGAATTTATAATTGATCGATATAACTCATTTTTTGCTGAGGAAGAGATGGTGTGGTGATAACAATTTTTAAAAAGGATTTTTAGGAGGCATAATAGGGGATTAATTACATCATGGATTAATAATTCATTAGAAAATAACAATCAAAAATTGGATGATTGGCACGTTCAAGATCTTCCAAATAGTTTTGTAATATTAGGATTTATCGGTGGATTATTGAAAATCAATGCAGCTTAGGATGGGCCAAAATTTTAATAGGCTTTTCTTGCTTGCGATAATACTTGTTACGTGATAAAGTGAAAAAAAGGCAAGGTATCGCCTGAATTTTGAAATAAAAAGTGGCCCCGGATATAAGGCAATATTTTATTGAATTTTTTTAAAATTAAAAATTATGTTTGAAGCAAATATAGAGTAAAAACCAATATACTTGGGCACTATTAAATAACCGGATATAAACATATTACACGAAAGGGCGGGCAATATGGACGAACTTAATTTTGTTTATAAAATAAAAAAACGCTGTGAAGAAAATATATTTATGGAATCATTATATTACATTGCCCCGATTTTGTTTTCTATAGCATTATATTGTATCGTAGGCTATAATAATGTATTATTTAATCCTGAAAACACTAAAGAGTTTTATTTTATGAACGATTATTCAGATAGCATAAGTGCTGTTTTATTATTCATTATCTCGTATTACATCTGTGGTTTATATCCGGATTTAGCAAAGAAAGCAATTTCAGAAAGTTTAAAGACTGATAATGAATTGGATTATGTTTACAAACAAGAAAAAAATAAAATTATGGACTTGTTCAACAGAAATCTTAAAATAGAGCAAATATTGCAAAAATTGTTTATGTTCGCATTCATTGTTCTTTATGCAGTGCATATGATTCCGGCAATGCGAGTCTCGGATATAATATGGGTAAGAAGATTAACGCTTATAGGTCAAATATATTATTCAATATATATCATATTAACCTATAATTTTTCATTTTGGATACTCATAAAAATGATAAAACATTGTGTTTTATATAATTCATTATTTAAAAATAATAACCATTTGTTAAAATTTGATTTATATAATGAGGACAATTGTGGGGGACATTTCGGGTTTGTTATATTACAGGCACTTAACATCTCTCTTATCTTATATTATACAATGCTCATCGGATTAGTTATACTAAATGATTATATTGCCTTCGAGGTATATAACATCAGGTTAACATTTTATATATATCCTTATTTAGGGATACCGGTAATA
>JALNXC010000120.1 GCA_023230535.1 Alkaliphilus sp.
AATATGGGTTTTATCTCATAAACTCAGGAATATTGGTAGCGAAATATGGGCTATAATGTAAAGATGACAGCAAAGAAGGTCAAAAAAATCACCTCTCAAAATTTTTATATAAACGGATATTGATTGGGATGTGATTTGCATCAATTAATTTTTAATTTTAACATTATCAAATAGCTATGAAATTTTATAATAGCTACTGATATAAAAATTATTCCAATCAGGCTTATAATAGGATTAAATATCCACCCATTAATCAAATTTAAAGGTATATTAATAAATAATAGAACTACTAATAATGCAAAAGTTGGAGCCAATTCGATAGCACTTATCTTTTGTTTTAATGTATATGGATAAATTTGAAACCATATATCTTCCTTTAAATTAATCCATAAGGAGGATAAAAAACCTCCCAGTATGTAAGCTGAAAACATATTGCTTATTATTACAAATGTTTGGGCTTCTGCTATGCCACCGCTGTTTATTAATCTATCCCCAAATAAAATAAAAGCTAGTATGCCAAAATATATTTGAAGCAATAAAGTAAGATTGCCTTTTCCCCTTTGCAATATTTTAAAATACAACAGCAGTAATGCACCTTTTCCGTTAAAAGACACTATTTTTCTGCCACTAAAAATAGAAATGGTTCTTCGTCTGGAGCTCTTCCTCTCCTTATACGGCTGACCCAAAAGAAATGCAAAATTTCGAACCCTTTTATTGGTTTCTTCATTGATTAATCTTTCCCAATCAATCGAAATATCATTTTTTATTAATTGAGAAATTATTAAAACAATTATTGAAAAACTAAAATATATTATAATCTTAATCCTTGATATATAATTTTGGGTCAATATAGGTGCAACTTTATCCGCAAAACCAAATGCTATAAAGTAAAAAAGAATATTATATATCCTTCTTCTCCATTTTCCCTGCTTGCTCCATATAATAAATTTAAAATTTAAAATTGCCGGTTTTAGTACCGCTCCACATACTAAAACAGTTAAATATATGTTAATTGTTGCGTTAAAATTAATACGATAGTACAAATATAAAATAGTCCATATGAATGACCAGACTAATATATGTAATATTTTGCTTAATATATGGGAATATTTTAAAAATTTTTTGCCGCCCACATTTAAGGGGGATAAAAAAACCTGATCTGCCAATTTTAAATATCCGGTAAGATTTCCTCCTATTAATGTCAACGCCAATACAATCTTCAATAATATGGTCACATAACCCGTGGGCATATATGATATAATTTCCAGTATTATTTCTCTAGAATAAAAACCTAAAGCTCCTATTAATCCTAATGAATATATTAGAATAGTTCCGTCTATTTGAAATGATATAAATTTATAATATAGTTTCAATAAATAAAGCACACGTTTTTTCCATATCGACAAAATCGGGTTCATTCCTTATCGCCCACCAATTTATCATACACATCTGCCAAGCTCCCATCTTTAATATTTCCATATTGTCTTAATTCTTCCATGGTACCGACAGCTTCTATCTGTCCACAATTTACTAATATAAATCTATCACATACTTTCTCTGCGGTATCTAATATATGAGTACTCATCAAAATTCCCTTACCTTCTTCTTTTTTTAACTTTATCAAATCTATAAAATCCATAGTTGCCCTTGGATCCAAACCCATAAAGGGCTCATCTATAATATAAACAATGGGATCATATAGGAAGGCACATATAACCATAACTTTTTGTTTCATTCCTTTTGAAAAGGAATTAGGAAAATAATGAAGCTTGTCTTCTAATCTGAAAAGTTTTAATAGTTCCTTCATCCTTTTCTCAAAATTCTCTTTATCTAATCCATGAGACATAGCAGTAAATTCTAAGTGTTCTAAAAGTGTCATTTCATCGTATAATAGGGGTACTTCCGGAACATAAGCAACTCGCCTTTTAAATTCTAAAGGATTTTCTTTAATGTCATATTGCAATATTTTAATTGTACCATTTGAAGGCGGTACAATTCCTAATATGCTTTTAATAATTGTAGTCTTACCTGCACCATTCGGCCCAATTAATCCTAAAATTTCCCCCGGCTTTACCCGAAAAGATATATCATTCAACACTTTTACTTTATCATAGCCACTATATAAATTTTGTATGTCCAGTAAATTCAATTTGTCACCCCTCGTTTTTATTTAGTTAAATTCTCTATTGTAATACACTTTTGTTGATATTGCAGCAGATAAAGTTACAATTATAATAGCAATTAATAAAATTATTCCACCGATAATTATAGGTCCCTGGTTTGACAAAGAATCTATAATAGGCATGGTAAAGGAATTTTGAAAAAATATTTTTATAATCGAATTAAACAAAAGTGAACCGGAAAAGAAAACAAAGAATATTATTATATTGAATAACTTTGCTTTTATATCCCCAAATTTAAAATAAATAGGCAAATATACAGATGCTAATATCCATGCAGTAGTAAGAATTGATATTATTTCTTCTATACTTATTTTTTTAATATATAAAAATGATAGCTTTGTAAATAGCTCCCCTAATAATCCGATAATAACAGTAATAAACACAGAAAATAATATTACAGATATAAATTTTGAAAATACAATTTTATTACGACTTACAGGTAAGCTGTTTAAAATTTTTTCGCTGTTATTTTTGTCTTCTATAGCACATGAATATTGAACAAACATATAAATTATAGTTACGCCGGCAACTGCATAAACAGATTCCACCGCACCCCCGGGTGATAATGAAAGTACTATAAGCATAAAAATACTATATCCGAAAAATATTAAAGAATATTTTCTTTGAACCAGGAATTCTTTTTTAATTAGATTTAACATTATTTATTCCCCCTGACAATATAAATCATAATATCTCCCAATGTTGCATTTTCAATTATAATTTCATCTTTAAATTCTCGTTTTAGTAATACACTGTTTGTCGTCAAAGCCTCAAAGCCATAATTATGTTCCTTTATTCCGATAAGGCTTTTTCTTATATCATCTGTTAAAATTTCCTTTCCGCCTTTTATAATTTTGTATTTGTTCATTATTTCATCCTTAGATTCACTAAATACCATTTCGCCATTATTTATAAAAGTAATGTAGTCTGCAATCTTGTCCAGGTCTGTTGTATTATGAGTAGAAAATAAAATCCCTTTTTCTTCGTCCTGTATAACATCATATAATATTCCTAAAAGTTCATTTCTTATAATCGGATCTAATCCGGAAGTAGGCTCATCCATTATAATTAAATCTGCTTTATGTGATAAAGCTAACGCTAATGAATATTTCATTTTCATACCCCTTGACAATTCTTTGATTTTTCGTTTTAAGGGCAGGTTAAACACCTTGATATGTTTCTGGAAGGCTTCCTCATCCCAGTTTTTATAAAAAGGGGCAATAATGTTTTTCATCTCCAGAAGATTTAAATCCTCGTAAAAATAATTTTCATCATATACAAAACCTATTCTTTCTTTTACCGCAATTTCATCTTTCTTATAATCCTTACCAAATATTTTAATTTCCCCACTATCTTTTTTTATTAAATTCATTATAAGTTTAATAGTTGTACTTTTTCCCGCCCCATTTGGACCAATAAGCCCCATAATATAGCCTTTTTCCAGATTAAAACTTATATTGTTTAATTGAAATTCTTTATATTTTTTTGATACATTGTTTAGTTCCAATATATGGTCCACGATTTATTCCACCTCGCCATAAAGTATTTTTAGGATTTCATACAATTCGTCTATAGTCAACCCTAACTGTCTGCCCTCTATAACTGCTCCCTGTAGTCTCTCCTCAATTATTTGTAACTTTTTTTCCCTGAGCAGTTCCTTATCTTGGGCTGCCACATAAGAACCCTTTCCCGCAACTGTCTCTATAAAGCCTTCTCTCTCAAGTTCTTCATAAGCCCGCTTTGTTGTAATAACACTTATTTGTAACTCTTTTGCCAGATTTCTTATAGATGGTAATTGTTCTCCTTCGGATAATTCTCCCTTTAATATTAAACTTTTAATTTGGCCCCTTATTTGGTCGTATATTGGTTGATTTAAACCATTTTGAATAATTATTCGCATTTTTTACCTCCGTATATACCGTATATAATATATATATACAGTATATACGCACATATGTCAATACATAATTTAAAATTAATTTTAAAGATAAAAAACACCGAACTATTTGATAATATAGTTTAGTGCTTTTGTTTCATCTTCCGTCTATTCTTCCGGTCCCATTATTGCCGGGCAGCTTATGTTTTTCATCATATTTTGATAAACCTCCGCTAGTGATAATAGGCATCAAAACAAGCTATTTTATAATTATCCATCTGTCTTTCGTCACCTTATCCGGCTCATATGTATTTACACTATTTCATGTATAACATCCACTATTTCAGCATCAGTATTATTTTCAATAAAGTTAATGACATGTTCAAAAGTGCGGTCTGCCTGAACCGCATTGATTGATACATAAGCAAGCCCTAATATAATGGTTTGATGTGTATTTTGCTCGTCTACCTCAGCAATAGATACATTAAACTTGTTGCTTACTTTTGAACATATGCTTTTCACAATCCCTCTTTTTTCTTTGAGTGAATGCACCCAGGGGGCATAAAGTTTTATTATAATTGTTTTTACTATCATCATTGAATTTTCATATCCTTTTTATTATAAATAATATATGTGTCTGTTACCGATACCAATATTATACCTATACATACAAATATATAATTAAAATTCCACCCTTTTTTAACTATATCCATGGCAGAGCATAATCAAGGGAGATAAATATCCAAAAATTTTTAAACTGTTTTCCATATTGCCATGCACCTCAAAAAACATCATAAAAGATGCCTTAAATCAGAATGTCACATATACAATATTTCTCTTCTAATAAGATCTAATGCCGTATTTGTTAGCCTACTCCTTATCCTGCTTCTGCTTCCACTCGAATTTATTTTCTTAATTTTTATGACTCCATTTATACAAATTCCTATATATGCAAGTCCGACAGGATGAGTTTCGGTACCTCCGTCAGGCCCTGCTACACCTGTAATAGACACTCCTATGTCCGTACCCGCAGCCCTGCATATACCTTCGGCCATTTCCCCGGCAACCTCCTCACTGACGG
>JALNXC010000121.1 GCA_023230535.1 Alkaliphilus sp.
AAGAAGAACCAAAGTACAACCTTATTATATGGGCACAGAGGAAATATTGTATAAAAAATTGAAAGTTATAAAATAACCTGATTTCCTAAGAAAAAAAGGTTATGTTTTTTATAATAGAAGAGAGCACCTTTATCTTAAACGGAGATATGAAATGAAAATAAATTTTTAAATTTTAACAATGTACATGGATTTTGAATAACATAGTGAATACAGGGCAAAATAAAAGGTAAAATAATTTATTTTAAGGCTGGTGAATATTGTGGATGAAAAATTGAGATGTTATATCTGTAACAATATAGGTGATGAAGGGATTATTTTACTAAATAGATACATATGCAGGAGATGCGAGTTAAATTTGGCAGGGGTTTCCATCGGTGAACTCAAGTATGAGAAATTCAGGAGAGGGATCAGGGATATTTGGAAGGATTTTAATAGAAAATATAATAATAAAAGTATGCCGATATAATCAGCAATGGGATTTCCCGGAGGGAAATCCCATTGCTGATGTTGTTAATATTCAAAATTAAAATCATAAGAACGTGGGAAAAGCGGTTTATTTGCAACTGATAGTTTCTAAGTTTTTTTTCATACGATCGGTGAATATCTTTTCTTTTTCGCGTCTTATTTGTTCTATAGGGATAGAAAGCATTTGTGAGATTTCTTTATCAGTCCTTTTATTATTATAAGCTAATAAAAAATCTTTTAAGCTGGTAGCTTTATCTTCTCTCATTGGCTAACACCATCCTATTTTATGAACTTTTTTATTGATAAAAATTATGTAATTTTGTATCTGCTGATTGGACAAAAACAGTATACAGTAGTAGTATTGCTATAAAACGAATATTTTATACATTAAAATAAAAAAATGCATAATGTTTGTATAATGTATATAAATAATTGTTTGCATGCAGAGTGCATATAAGTCCAATGATGCGTCGCTGATAGAAACCTAAGAGTAAAAAACCGTAAAAATTGCGCGCTGTTCGCGACGGCGTTTTTTGCCTAGTCCCTTTAGGGGAGCGTAGCGAGTTTGCAACTTTAATTTACTCCGTAGGAGTATAAACAGGAGTGCCTATGGTGCGAATTGTCGCAGTCTCGAAACACAAATTTGTTCATTCCTTTTAGTCATGCAAATTTGGTTCTCGTTGCGTTTGACCTACCAACAATTTGTTTTGCAAATTGGGTTACGTAATTAAAATTATATTATAGGGTGATCAAAATGGACAACGCTCCAATTATAGATAAACTGTTGCAATTAAACAGACAAAACATGGTATCTTTTCATGTTCCGGGACATAAAAACGGGAGAATATATAATAAATTTCCATATAAAAACTTTAAAGACATTTTATACAAGTTAGATACTACAGAAATTCCGGGTACTGATAATTTGCACAATGCAAGGGAGATAATAGAAAAAAGCCAACAAAAAGCTAGTGAGGCATTTGGGAGCGAAGAGACATTTTTTTTGGTAAATGGGAGCACTTCGGGTATCTATAGCATGATAATGTCGGCTACGTCACCGGGGGACAAGATACTTGTAGACAGAAATTGTCATCAGGCGGTGATAAATGCCTGTATATTAGGTGATTTAGTACCCATATATGTCTACCCGAATATGGACGAGAAGCGGGGAATAGCTATGGGGATATTACCGGATGATGTTGAAAAACAACTGGCAAGACATAGTGGCATCGGGGCTGTGCTTCTCACCTATCCTAATTATCATGGTGTCGCAAGTAATTTAAAAAAAATAGAGGAAATAGTGCATAAATATGATAAAATATTATTGATAGACGAAGCCCATGGTGCACACTTAGGATTGAGTGAAGATTTGCCCCCCTCTGCATTGAGTTGCGGTGTCGATGCGGTGGTACAGAGCACTCATAAAACATTGCTTTCCTTTACACAGAGTTCTATGCTTCATATACAGGGGGATAGGATAGACAGGGACAGATTGAAATTTATGCTCAGAATACATCAGAGCAGTAGCCCGTCTTATCTGTTATTAGTTTCTCTGGATTTTGCGGTTATGGTTTATAGGACAGAGGGCAGGAACTTAATGGAAAGCTTGTTTGAAAATATTAAAAACTTTAAACAACGAATTAAAGATATAGATGGAATAGATGTAATGGGAGAAGAAATGATAGGTAATAAGGGGGTTGAATCTATAGACATCACCCGCATGTGTATCGGGCTTGAAGGCATTACCGGATATGAATTAGAACGAAGGTTGAGAAAAGATTTTAATATACAGATGGAATTATCTAACAGATACGGTGTGTTGGGGGTAACATCGATTGCTAATGTCGGGGAAGATTTTGACAAGTTGTTGGAGGGGCTCAGTATAATTTCTGAGGAAACGGGAGTTAGCAGGGCAAAACTGTCAGGAAATTTGCCGGAAAATTTTACATTTAGAAAAGTTGAACAAATTTTTACCCCAAGGGAAGCCTTGTATAAAAACAAGAGAAAGATATTATTTAGAAAAAGTCAGGGATTCATCAGTGGGGAATATATAATATCATATCCCCCGGGTGTCCCGTTAATTATTCCCGGTGAAAAAATTAATGCGGAAGTTATGCTGCAAGTTATGGATATAATTGATAATGGCGGGGGGATTTTGGGTCTAAATGATGGCAATTGTAAGTGGATTGAGATTATAACCTAAGGAGCGATATTATAACATGCACAAAGGAATATTTATTACTATAGAGGGTTTAGACGGCTCCGGGAAATCTACACAGATTCCCCGTATTAAAAGCTTCCTGGAAGAAAAAGGCTATGAAGTGTTGTTAACAAGGGAGCCCGGAGGGACTATAATAGGAGAAAAGATCAGACAAATATTATTGGACAAAAACCATAAAGAGCTATCGGCTATTACAGAGGCGTTGTTATATGCCGCATCAAGGGCTCAACATGTAGAACAGGTCATTATTCCGGCTCTTAAAGAGGGAAAAGCCGTTTTGAGTGATAGGTTTGTGGATTCGAGTATAGCCTATCAGGGAAAGGGAAGGGGATTAGGTTTTAAGGCTATAGTAGATATCAATGAATTTGCTGTGTGTGGATTAAAACCGGATATCACTATATTATTAGATATAGATCCCGAGGTAGGTTTAAACAGGGTTAAGGCTGTAAAAGGGGCGGACAGGCTGGAGCAGGAAAAATTAGATTTTCATAGAAGAGTTTATGAAGGTTATAAAGATCTTGCCGATATGTATTCGGACCGCATTAAAGTTATAGATGCAAATAAAACTATTGAGGAAATAAGCAGGCAAATAAAAGATAAATTAAATAATATTGTTAGGAAGGGGTAACTTTATGAAACTGATTATTGCTATTGTACATGATGATGATGCACACAATCTTATAGATGATCTGACCAAAGAAGATTTCAGGGTTACAAAATTAGCTACTACAGGAGGTTTTTTAAAAGCCGGAAATACAACTTTATTGATCGGGGTTGAAGAAAATCAAGTGAATAGGGCTATTAAAATTATTAAAAATAATTGTGAAACAAGAGATCAGACTATTGTTTCGCCGACGCCGATGGCCGGTACGGCGGGGGTTTTTATTCCCTATCCTGTTGAGATTAAAATTGGCGGTGCAACAGTATTCGTTGTAAATGTAGAAAAATATTTGAAGCTGTAGCAGGGATGGATATGAAAATAAATTTTGAGGGAATTGTCGGGCAGGAACAGGCCGTAGAAAAGTTAAAAAGATCTCTGGAGAACAATCAAATATCCCATGCGTATCTATTTGAGGGAGAAAAAGGATTGGGAAAAAAGGATATAGCATTGAGGTTAGCTTTTGTGCTGAACTGTACAGGGGACGATAGAAAACCTTGTAATAAATGTAATAGCTGTATTAAGATAGCCGGCGGCAATCATCCGGATATTAAAATAATCGAAAACGATGGTATCATAAGGATAGGTGAAATACGCAAAATTATAGGAGAAATGCAACTGAAACCCCATGAGGGCAGATATAAAGTTTACATCATATGTGATGCTGACAGGATGAATATGGAATCCCAAAACGCATTATTAAAAACTTTAGAGGAACCGCCTTCATATGCTGTTTTAATCTTGTTGACCACGAAGGGGTATAGTCTGTTTCCTACTGTAATTTCCAGATGCCAGGTAATAAAATTATATCCTGAAAATCCGGAAGTCATAAAACATTATTTGATTAAAAACAAAAAAATTGATGAGGAACAGGCACATATGTTGGCAACTTTTTCGGGAGGTGTTGTAGGGCGTGCGGTTGAATTATTAGATAACCCCGATTTTTATTACAGGAGAGAGAAAATTATTGAAATATGCGATAAATTATTGACTTCGAATCTTTTTGCCGTATTGGAACAGATTGTATTTTTTGAGGAGCATAGATTGTATATAGAAGAGATTTTTGGACTCATGATCAATTGGTATAGGGACTTGTTTATGTACAGTGAAACAAGAAATATGGATTTTATAACAAATATAGATAGAAAAGAAGAGATAGATTTTCATGCGGCAAAAATAGACTCGGCTAAAATCAGAGATATTGTATTTATAATAGAAAAAGCAAAAAACAATTTAAGGAGCAATGTTCAATTTCGTTTAAATATAGAAGTGATGCTTTTAAATATTCGGGAGGTTTTATCAGATGGTAACGGTGGTAGGAGTGAGATTTAAAAAAGCGGGGAAGATATATTATTTTGATCCTGTTGACATAGAGATAAATAAAGATGATTTTGTTATAGTAGAAACGGCCAGGGGCATAGAATTTGGGCAGGTTGTGGTTGGACCGAAACAGGTTTCGGAAGAGGATATAGTAAATCCGTTGAAATCTGTTATCCGTGTTGCAACAGAGGGAGATAAAAAGCAACATACGGAGAATAAAATGAAAGAAAAGGAAACGCTTGAAATTTGCATGGAAAAAGTTAAAAATCATAATTTGGACATGAATTTGGTTGATGTTGAATATACTTTTGATAACAATAAAGTTATATTTTATTTTACCGCCGATGGGAGGGTGGATTTTAGAGAATTAGTGAAAGATTTGGCATCTGTCTTTAAAACGAGAATAGAGCTCAGACAGATAGGCGTAAGGGACGAAGCGAAAATGCTTGGAGGGATAGGGCCTTGCG
>JALNXC010000122.1 GCA_023230535.1 Alkaliphilus sp.
GGAAAGTCATTCATCATTTCCGCATAACCGTAGATAAGCGCCAATGGTGTACGTAAATCATGGGATATATTAGCCATAAGCTCCCGTCTCAGCTTATCAACTTTTGAAAGCTCTATAGCTGTATGATTAAGGGTATCTGATAATTCGTGTATTTCTTTATATCCTCCGCTATAAAACTGAACATCATAATTACCTTTCGCAAGCGTTTTAGCACTATTATTAAGGCTTTCTATAGGTTTTGATACCATCCTCGCAATGATTAAAGCTAAAATCACCGATAATACCAGCATAATCATTGTTACATAGTATAATTGAACTTTTATTGTAGAAATAGTTGCATCAATAGGAGAAATAATGGCATGGAAAACAAAGGAAACCGTTCTTCCGTCAAATGCAAGAAAATCCTTAGTCTCTGTTATTGCTTCCCGTATTGGAGGTTTATCCCTTGGCCCCGTCTTTGCCGGAGGGATAAAGTCATGCAAAGGTGTAACTATGATTTCCCGATTTTCCGCTAAATCTTTTAAAAGCAGATTAAGATTGGGACTATCAATGTTTTCCTCAACTAATACCATGGCTTTACTTATTTCCTGCTTTCTAATTCCCTTGTACATTTTATCAAGAAAGATAGTTTGTAATAACCATAATAACACAAGTAAAAGTGCACAAAATCCCAATAGAAATATAAATATTCTCCACATTAATCTCTTTGAATTTTTCATCATATCAACCCTCAAACCGATAACCTAAGCCCCGTAGTGTTACAATGAACTTTGCATAGGGACCTAAAGACTTTCTAAGCAACTTAATGTGAGTATCCAATGTTCTGTCATCACCGAAGTAATCAAATCCCCAGACTTCTTCTAATATTTTCTCTCGCGGAACGGCAATATTTTTATTACGAATCAAGAAAAATAATAAATCATATTCTTTAGGTGCCATATTTATGAGAATACCGTCAATTAATACTTTATAGGCGGTTAAATCCACTACAAGTCCCTCTTTTTGAAAAACAGTATGGGTACTGTCTTTATTGTCTATCTCTGTACTCTTACGGGTGCGTCTTAAAATAGCGTTAATACGCATCATAATTTCTTTGGATGAAAAGGGTTTAACCACATAATCATCTATACCGATTTCAAATCCTAAGATTTTATCGTATTCTTCGCCTCTTGCAGAAAGCATCAAAACAGGTGTGTCCGAAGTTTCCCGGATTTTCTTTACAGCGGAAAATCCGTCAAGCTCCGGCATCATAATATCCATAATTATTATATCAAACATCTCATTTTTACAGATTTCAACTGCTTCCATGCCGTCTGAAGCTTCTCTGACCTCGTGTCCTTCAAAGATAGCGTATCTTTTTAATACTGCCCTGAGTCCCTTTTCGTCATCACAGATTAAAATTTTTGCCATTTTATCACCACCTATATTCTCACAATAAATATACCATTATTATTACAGGCTGCGCAATGCAATTTAAATTATAAAGTATTGCAGGCATATTATTTGTTACAGTTCAGACCTTGCATATATTTATATTTTTTATTATAGATTATTAATACTTGATTAAGATTACGTTGTGGAAAGGCTTAATTTCAATACCTTCTCTTAAATTTTGAAAGAAGGTATGTGTTTGCTAATACTAAAAGAACTAATACACCTATCACAATTGCATACCCTGGATTCACAGAATTAGTACCTCCTATATCATTTGATTTTCCTTGTCTATTCCGCTCATCTTGCCCGATGAAATTACGATTATTTCTGTTTTCAAAGCCATATTTATTGAAACTTTTAGCCATTTCCTCCAGTCTATTAACTTCCTCGGCATCCAAGCCCAAATCTAAAAGCTTTTCATGAATATCATCGCTTATTTGTCCGCCGTTTTCTTGCAATATAGACATGGCTTCTCGCATTTTGGACATATCAGTCATTTCCTCAGGATTGCCCCATCTGCTACCGCTTTCTTCTCCCCCGCCTTGAATACCTCTTTGTACACCGGGTTTGCCTCGGATTCCTTGTTCGCCAGGACCTCCTCCGACATTCATAAAGCTGCCTAAATCAGATAGATTTATGCCGTCGCCGCTGATCAATAAATCTTTATTTGCATTTTGTCCTTCTGTAGTTGAAGGAATTGTTCCGTTAAGTTGACCCTCTATGCTCTCAGCTCTCAATGCTACTAATTCTTTTAGAATAGGCAATGAAGCAGTATATTTTTCATAAGTAGTGAAAGATGTAGTATCATTCTTTACATAATCGTTAATTTTTTCATCCAAAGCATTTATAGTTTCCTCAAAGATGCCACCTTTGAAATATTCCTCTACAATCTGAGTTAAATATTCATGGTATTTTTCTTTGTATTCAGGGACTTCCAAAAGCTTGTTTATAAGAGGTCTGTCTTCCATACTGACTCCGCTAACCGGTGTATCAATGGGAAAATTGATAGTGTTGCTTGCATTACCTCCTTGAAAGCCACCGAAAGCCAAGTTATAGTCCCAAGGCAAAATGCTGATTTTTCCGTCATGCTCATATATATAGTAATTTTGAGCCATGGAAGATGAATAGCTGTCAAGATTAACTACTACAGTATGCGCTGCCAAATATCGCAATATTTCGTCCACATCAAAATACTTTTCTAAATCCGTACCATCATTTAAATTTTTAAGAGCTTTAACTACTCTGTTCTTATCTTTATCATTGTTCTTTTTAAACTCCGTATTATCAAATATATCACTATAGTTGCTTATATTGTCATCGGTATAAACAAGGTTTCCTCCGCCACCACCCATGCCTCCCGGAAATCCTCCACCTTGACCTTGAGGGAACCTTTCAGCACCTTTGCTTTGTTCCGGCGGGTTTTTATTGCTATTATCTTTCGGTTCACTTTCCTTTCTATTTCGGGATTGTCGTGGTTCGTCACGAGGAATAACATTCCCCTCTATAAAATCCTCACGATGTCCCTTCTGAATTTTTACATTATATAGCTGTCCTTCGGAAGTATCGTAAACCCGGTCAAGAAAGGATTTTTCATACCTCTCCAAAGCAATATAAAATCCGAAATACTCTCCATTAACAGTTATTTTAGCATAATTCATGAGGGGTGACGGCACACCGATATAATTCATAATATCGTATGAAAGGTAATCTTTCATATAGGTGTTGTCTCCTATAATATTATTTATACAAAAGCTGTCCAGTCCGTAGTAAGTTTTTCCTTTTTGATATTTGTTAAATTTAAAATGAAGACTATATCTGTCGCTGTCTCTCATCTGTGAAACCTGCGTTAAACTGGAATTGCCTTTTGTGCGTAACCCGACAGAGTCGAATGTTTCTCCGTTTATTGTTAAATCAGCGGGTATATATTCCTTTGCAGCAGGATTATTGAGCAGCTCTTGCCAACCTTCTTTGTCAACCTGAATATCTATTACTAGGATTTCATCTCCAAATAATTTTGACTCGTATTTCACTGTCTTTGTATTCGGATTAGCTTGAACATAGTAAACTATGAATATACAAGCAAGCAGTGATAGGAAAAGGAGTGTAAAGACTATTTTATTCAGATATTTACTATTTATCATAGCTTTTTCCTTCCTTTAGCTTTTCATTCTACATATAGTAATCGCCACTATAGCTAACTAAAACAGCATTTGAAACTCCGTCAATATCCAAAAGCTTATTGACAAATCCAACAGAAGAATCTTTAAGCCTAACTTCAACAGTAAGCTCGATATTGTTCTTGGAGACATTTTTTGATTTAACTATATGCTTTTTTGTGTCTCTTTTTAGCATTACAAGAGAATTTGTTTCTGCCTCTTCGTCATCTATGTTTAAAACTACAATATAAGAAGTGTCCACAGTTTTCCTGTTTACAAAAATAAATAGGATTAATCCGATTAACAATGAACCGATAACTACAAGGGGAATCAATCCCACCCCGATGATGATACCCGCCGTTATCGTCCAAAAAAGATATACCAAATCTAGAGGTTCTTTAACCACTGTTCTGAAACGAACTATGGATAAGGCTCCCACCATCCCCAAGGATGCAATCAGATTTGAAGTTACCGCTAAAATTACTAAGGTAGTAATGAGGTTCATCCCAATCAGGGCAATTCCAAAAGATGATGAATACATAACACCCATATAGGTTTTTTTATATACCGTAAAAATAAAAAGTCCGATGATCAGTGAAATAGCGAGTGCCGTCAATATATCCGGTATTGAAAAAGTTGCAGCTTTATTGAGATAGGTAAATTTTAATAGTTCTTCTAACATAAGTGATTCCCCTTTTCTTTTTATACTAATCTTGATACAACATATTTTGAGAATTCCGTTTCATGCCTGCTATCTATTTGTATTACCTGATGGATAACCTCCGGAATAAAACCATCATATTTGATTTCAAGTATCGTAGCTTTGGCAGCAGGAATAGTTACAAGCTCCGAATCAAACAAGCCTAAAACATTATTTGAAGTTTTAATGTATTTATCCAAGGTAATACGAACATTTCCGGCAGGGAATATATACGCCTTCCGTATGTATTCAACAATGGTTTTCGGTCTTAGATTTTGATATTTTATCTTGGTATAAAGCTCCATAAAAAGAGGATTTTCCTCTACCTTTAAAACATCATAATTGCCGGTTAAAATAGCTTCGCATTGTTCCTTCGTTATAAGAGCATTAGTTTTATAACATAATCTGTTTGCTTTTGCTTTTTTTTCAAGGCGGATAAATGACGAATCATCATTATATAGACGAATTCTGAATTTTTCACGCCTGCTTATCCCTGACAATTTCTCTGTTACGGCTTTATCGGAATAATTATCAAAATATAGGCTCCTGATCTTATAACCACTGTCTTCCACCGAGTTCTTATCTAATTGTACAATATGCTTTAGCTTAGATGAAATCTGGATATAATCGGACATATTTATATATAATTTGTGTTCGTGTCGACCCTTTCCTTTCATCCTTTACCTCCTCTCTTGAATCTCGCTACCTTTCAAGATAACGAGATTCATTATGGTGTTAATTGTATATTATAAAACTGAATTACAAATGTTTTATATCTGAACTTTA
>JALNXC010000123.1 GCA_023230535.1 Alkaliphilus sp.
AGTGAATTTATCTGAGGTTTTTGAATATTTTCTGAGCACAAGAGCAGATATCACCGTCGTATATAAAAAACAGGAAAATGAAGGCAATGAATATAGAAATGCCGATAATTTGATTATAGATAGTGATGGAAAGCTTATCAATATAGGTATCAACCTGGGGCTTGAATCTAAATTCAATCTGTTCATGCACATGTATTTTATGAAAAAGGAAGCGTTTTTACAGATAATCAGAGCAGGAATGGAAACAGGGGAGGATCTACATTTAAAACAAGCTGTGCTAAATTATAAGAATATGTATGATATCAACAGTTATGAATATAAGGGCTATGTAAAATACATCAAAGGGATCAAATCCTATTATGAAGCGAATATGGATCTGTTGGACAATAAGATATTTAATGAACTATTTTTAAAGGGAGGAACGATACTCACAAGGTCAAGAGATGAACCGTCTACATTTTACATTTCAAAACCTAAGGTAAAAAATTCTCTGATAGCAAATGGTTGTATAATAGAAGGCGAGGTAGAAAACTCCATTTTGTTTAGGGGGGTAAGGGTAGAAAGGAATGCGGTAGTCAAGGATTCTATATTGATGCAGGAAGCAGTTATTAAAAAAAATGCCGTACTCATGAATACAATATTGGATAAATATGTTACAGTAGAAGAAGGATCGAATATAATAGGTATTAAAGATAATCCGTATACGGTAGAAAAAAATTTAGTAGTATAAGGGTATGAAATATCGGCCGAAATTTTATACCCACTATAAAATAGAACATACTAGGAGTGATTCCAATAAATATACTATATGTAACTTCAGAGGCTTGCCCTTTTGCAAAAACCGGGGGGCTAGGAGATGTAGCGGGTTCCCTGCCTCCGGCGATTAAAAAACATGGATATGATATAAGGGTGGTTTTGCCCCTCCATCGCCATATAAAAGAGAGATATATGAAGGGCATGGAGCAGATTGCACAATTTAATATTCATTTAGGTTGGAGGAACCAATATGCGGGGGTATTTCAGTTAAAATATGGGGATATAATCTTCTATTTCATAGATAATGAGTATTATTTTAATAGGGATAATATCTATGGTGAATTTGACGATGGAGAGAGATACGCCTATTTTTCTAAAGCTGTAGCCATCCTTTCGAAAGTAATAGATTTCAAACCGGATATAATACATACGAATGATTGGCATACGGCTTTGGTCAATTTATATATAAAAGACCTTAGAATAGGAGACAGTTATTATAATGATATAAAAACCGTATTTACCATACACAATATAAAATATCAAGGTGTATATGATGCTTGGATGCTTTCAGATATTTTAGGCCTATCTCCCAAGAGGTATTTTAATGACGACGGCATCAAATTTTATGACAAGATAAATTACATGAAGGCCGGAATAGTTTATTGTGACGTGTTGACTACGGTATCAAAGACATATGCCGAAGAGATAAAACATCAATTTTTCGGTGAAAAACTGGAAGGGATAATAAGAAAAGAAGAGTTTAAATTGACGGGAATAATCAACGGAATAGATTATGATATTTATAATCCGCAAAACGACAGGTATATAGAGTATAATTATAATTACGGTAATCTCAATAATAAATTTAAAAATAAGGGAGTAATACAGAAACTCTATGGGCTCGATGTAAGGGATAATGTCCCGATTTTAGCTATGATAACGAGAATGTCATCTATAAAGGGCATAGATTTATTAAAACATATTTTGGATGAACTGATGCTGGAAGATGTTCAATTGATAGTGCTGGGCACGGGCGATAAGGAATACGAGGATATGTTCAAATATTATGAATATTATTATCCGAACAGAATAGCGGCAAGGGTTTATTTCAGTGAAAGGGAAGCGCATAAGATCTATGCAGGGGCGGATATGCTATTGATGCCGTCCATGATGGAACCCTGCGGTATATCTCAATTGATAGCACTCAGATACGGCACTATACCCGTTGTAAGGGAAACGGGGGGGTTAAAAGATACGATCACTTCCTATAATAAATTTACCAAAGAAGGTAACGGATTCAGTTTTAAAAATTATAATGCTCATGAATTGTTATTTACCATAAAAAATGCTGTAGATATATATAGAAATAATGAAAAAGACTGGAACGGCCTAATCTTAAATGCTATGGAATCAAAAAATGATTGGGGGGCTTCTTCTCTTGAGTATATAGGCTTATACAATAAATTATACGGGGTGAAATATGTATAAAGATATTGATAATTTAGGGATTACCTACTCACCTACGGAAACCGTATTCAGGGTATGGGCACCCACTAGAAAAAAAATAAAGGCTCTATTATATGAGGATTGGCAGGAAAAGAGTGGGAAAATATTTAAAATGGACAAAAAATGTGATGGTGTTCATCAATGTACAATAAAAGGGGATCTGAAGGGGAAATATTATACCTATTTAGTGGAATCATCATATGAAGTTACGGATCCTTATTCCGTAGCTTCTTCTTTGAACAGCAAAAGAAGTGCAATTATAGATTTAAAAGAGACTGATCCCGAGGGTTGGGAAGGCCATGGAATCCCCCCGGCAAGATGGAAATGCGAGGAGATAATATACGAACTTCACGTGAAGGATTTTACCGTTCATCCCGGCAGCGGGGTAAAGTACAGGGGGAAATATTTGGGATTATGCGAAGAGGGCACGGATTACAACGGATTGTCCACGGGCATCGATCATTTAAAAGAATTGGGCATCACCTGCGTACACCTGATGCCCGTCTATGATTTTTTAACGGTTAAAGAAAATAAAAGATATTTTTATTACGATCATAACTATAATTGGGGATACGATCCGGGGCTGTATAATGTCCCGGAGGGTTCGTATGCGACAGAACCCGAAAACCCCAGGAATAGAATATTGGAATTAAAAACATTGATAATGAAATTGCACGAAGCAGGTATTAAAGTAATAATGGATACGGTGTATAACCATACTTATTTGACCGAAGACTCCAACTTTAACATTTTATATCCGAATTATTATTATAGATTGAATAAGGACAAGAGTTTTTCAAACGGTTCGGGTTGCGGCAATGAATTGGCAACGGAGAAACCCATGGTCAGAAAATTTATTTTAGATTCTATAAAGTTTTGGTTGGAAGAATATAAAGTGGACGGATTCAGATTTGATCTGATGGCACTCATAGACAGGAATACCATGGTGGAAATTGTGGCATATCTCAAAGGTGCCAAAAAAGATATAATAATATATGGAGAACCTTGGTCTGCGGCGCCCTCGGTGTTGCCCTATGACAAAATGAGCGGGAAGGGCATACAGGATGAACTGGATATTGCCGTATTTAATGACAATTACAGGGATGCCGTAAAGGGAGACAGTGACGGATACGGCAAGGGTTTCAGCCAGGGCAATATGAAGTATAAGATCGATACGGAAATCGGAATTATCGGAGGATTTTACAGTTTTCCGCACAGATCTATAAATTATATAAACTCTCATGATAATTTAATATTGTATGATAAAATGAAAAAGGTATTTCGGTTCAGCCCCGAAAGTGAAATTGTGATGTATAATAAATTCGCTTTGAGTATTTTATTTACTTCTCAAGGCATACCGTTTATACATGCCGGCAATGAATTTTTAAGAACTAAATATTTAAACAGCAACAGCTACAGGTCTCCAACCTCTATCAATCGAATAGATTGGAGTTTAAAGGACAGAAATATTGATTTTTATAATTATGTAAAAGATCTGATTAAAATCAGAAAAACCTATAAAGAATTTACTATGGCAAATCCCGCAGATATTAAAAGAAAGATCAAATTTTTAGATATGGGATTAAAATTCAATCTGATAGCATATACAATCAACAGAAAAATCACCTGCGAGAGCCTGTTGGTGATTCACAACGGTAATGATCATGAGGTTGTGATGCAGATTTCCGGCCTGATATCGCATTTGGATTACTGGTATAATATCAAACCGGAGAGTATAGTTTTAACCGAAATATTTAACAATGACGGTATCGTTCGGCATAAGCAGGACCTGAAAGATCCCAGTGAAATTTATATATCGAAGTACAGCACCTATATATATGAAATAACGGTTCATGGGGATGTATACTGCATAATATAACAGTATGAGTGATATAACAGTATGAGGGGGATTTAAGCCGTCATGTTTTGGGGCCCGTTTTTTGTCGCAAAATCTATTGACAAACACATTGCAATAGTCTAACATATTAAATTAATAGAATATTTTGAAATAAAATGCGTTGATGAGAGATAGTAGGAGTATGTATTCTTTTACAGAGAGTTCCCGCTTGGTGAGAGGGGCATAAGAAAATATTCCGAACACGTCTCTGAGCTATGCACCGAAACCTCACAGGGAGTAGGCTGCATCGGAAAAATTCGCACCCGTTACAGTGCTAGAGTATAATCAGGAAACTGTTTTCTGTCGTACTTGAAGAGGTCGGCACTGTGAGGTGTTGATAAAAAGAGGTGGGAACACGTGAGTATAACTCTCGTCCTCTGGCTTAAAAAGCTGGGAGGCGGGGGTTTTTTATATTGTGTAATATGATAAAGGAGGAGAACGATGAAACTGCGAAAAGTGCTGCTGCCGGAAGGGGTACAGGATTTACTCATAGATGACTGTATCTACCGAAGGCAGATTGAAAATAAAATAATGAACAACTTTATACAATCGGGATATATGGAGGTCAGCAGCCCTACCCTGGAGTATTATGACCTTTTTTCAAGAGATTACCTAGCCAATAGTGGGGACAATACGTTTAAATTCATGGATGCAAACGGTAGAATTTTAGTATTGCGGCCGGATTGCACGGTGCCCATTGTCAGAATACTCTCCACTAAAATGAAGAATTTTGTTTTCCCATTGAGACTGTGCTACGTCCATGATGTGTTCCGTATAGACGAAGAACAAGCGGGAAAAAAGAGGGAATACAGGCAAGCAGGGGTTGAACTGTTCGGGATAAGTTCTTACAAGGCGGATGTAGAAGTAATAATTACAGCCATAGAGAGTTTAAAACA
>JALNXC010000124.1 GCA_023230535.1 Alkaliphilus sp.
ATGGATGATAACCATAATTAGAATAATGATAATTGAAATCATTTCCTTCTTGATTGCCATATGTGTTTAAAAGAGTGGAATCAATATCAAGGAGTACCATTTCAGGTTCTTCAATGGAATATATTTTTCGCCTCATAACTTTAGCAATTTCTTCGAGTTGAAAAAGTGTATCTTCATCTAAACGGTTCATAAACCTTGATAATGTTGGCTGTGAAGCAAAAGTGCTTTTATCAAGTATAGTTTTAAATGTAGGATCATTGGTGAGTTCATCAGCAACATTATCCGGAAAATATCCGGCTAAAACCTGGAACATCTTTTGTAATAGGTTTTTATCGTCCGTATGATAACGGAAAAGGGCAATATCGTTAGTTTTAGAAGGAAACAAAACAATTATAATATCCTACGATGAAAAGCCGGGAATACAAGCCATAGCAAATACAGTAAAAGATATGCGTCCTAATCCGAAGCATGGATACATGGGAAGAGACAGTGAATATAAAAATAAACTGATGTAGCTGCTCTTGGTTAAGCGTCCTGATACATAGAAAGAGACAGTGAATATAAAAGGGCTCGGCACTATATCTTTTCTTGCTGGAATGGACTTATTAACAGGAGAAATAATTCCGTTGGCAAGAGATACACATAGTACTGTCTATTGCAAAGCGTATATAATCATTCTCCAGATAATAGATATTCAGATTTTTCGTTGGAGGCATGATACCCCCAGTCGAAACAGTAATATTATCTGTTCCGGCACTTACATCTGCCGCTTCCGGTCGGGTCAAGGCTCCCACATGCGCATAAACCTCAGCAGGGAACACACCAATTAGCATTAATGATGCAAGCACTAAGCTTATAATTCGCTTTTTTATTTTTCTTTGTCCCCCTGTTTTAAATACTTTTTCTTGCTTTTTTCTCGGTATCTTATGCAAACTACTGTGATAACCGTTGCTACAGCAAATACTATAACGCCTACTAATACATAGCCACCTGCATCTTCATGCAGGAGCATTGCACCATAGGTCCCCTTTGCCTTGCCCTGTACACCTCCCGTCATGGAACGAATTACGCCCACAAGGGAAAAGGATAATACTAAACACAGAGCGGAAAGGCCACCAAGCAATATGGTTTCTCTTTTATGCTGTAGTTCTCTGGTTAGCAGCTTTACCCGCCTGATCCGTTCCGTTGTATTATACATTTCAAAAACTCCTTTCTATAAAGATAAGACTTATATGAAAGCAATAAAATGAATTATATAAAAAACCTTTCACTTATATAGGTACAAAAAATCCAAAAACTACGCACTTAAAATTGAAAAAATATTAGATTTTTGTAACAAAAATAGAGCCACCATATTGGTGACTTTTCGAAAAAATACTTATTCGGTTTTTATGTATAATGTTTTGATTTATAAATCTCGTTTATGACTTTTCCTACAAACATTGTAATAACAGGTAGTGAATAGGCAATATATTGTGTTATGCCACCGTGTGCAATTAAAAGATTATAAATGGCATGAAAGGTGATAGATGCACCTAAAAGTCCAAAAGTACCTGCTATCCTGAGCCAGCCGTGCTGCCACACATAAACAAGACCATAGCTTGCAATTGCACCACAAACGATATGCATTGCCCCTGTACCGAACCCTCTAACTAGTATAAAAGAAAATTGTGCAGCACCGTTTTCTATTAGATAGCAAATATTTTCAAATGTGGCAAAGCTAGTAGCCACGATTAGAACTGCCATATTAATTTTCTCAGGTTTCGGCTCGAAGACTAGCAGATAAAAGAGCAAAGGTAGTAGCTTCATGATTTCTTCCACCACCGGAGCAATCTGCGTTGTGGCATTTATAAAATCTGCGTTATATATTTTAGCGAAAAATGTGTTAATATAAGCTGATAATAAACAAACTCCCATACCTGCAATGCAGAAGAAAAAAATACCGTAATACTTTTTCCCCATGTAAAGAGTTGCTAATAAAAGTGGCCCGGCTATGCAGACAAAAATATTTTCGATATAGGTCATGTGCTCACCGCCTTTTTCGTGGCCGGAAGAAGAGCAAAAAGTGAAGCAGTCAACAGAAAATCAATCCAGAAATAAGGGTTGGTATAAGTGTCGCTGATCCAGAAACAAGAGGATGTCCATAGACAATATTCCAGAATGATAATACGCAAAACGGCTATATGAAAAAATTTCATAGCTCTTAGTTTTCCACTCTGCCTCCTAGCATAAACCAATCCACGTGTGGAATACCACGCAACAGCCATTGTCAAACCACATATCAGCAGATTGAATAATATATCACCACGTAATAAATACAAAATTAATTGCGGAATACAAAATATTGGAACAAGCCATACTGCCGGATGTCGAAACTTTCTTTCATCAGGAGTAGATAGAGTATATCCTAACGTCAATAAAAACATATAGCTGGCAATCCATACAAATTCTGATACATAGAAAATTTGAGGTGTATAATTAAATAAGAGAAAATGGAGAGTCCAATAAAGTGTACCCAACATAAAAGTACCAAAAAAACAAGTGAGAAGTAAATATGCTTGTACACGACTTTTGTAAAATAAAATTCCTGCACCTATAGTGGCCAGCAATGTTACTAAAAATTGAGAGAAATTATCAAGAAGTTCAATCATCCTTGTCCCCCTTATCCTCCTTGTCCTCCTTATCCTCTTGATCTAACTGATTTATCAGCTTAATTTTATAAAATAAAATTGTTACGCTAATCCCAAGAGCAAAAGCAAGAAATCCTATAAGAACAAATCCAAAAAAATTACTTCCATCAAATATGCTGGCAGCTGTACCAAAATTGGAATACTTATCATCAGACATAGAATACATTACACCCGGCATAACAAATGATAGCCCCACAAGAAGCAGTAAACAGGCAGCAAAAGAGCCGATACATAACATACGTCCCCTGCGTATCCGTTTCTGACCTTCAATTTCTTTAGTGCGTAATTTAACAGCCAAAACTCGTTCTTCAGTATTCCGCATTAGTAATTCCCTCCTGTTCTAAGTATTTTCGCAAGGAATTCCTTCCTCGATATACTAAATCTGATACCTGTTTTTCACTCTTCTTCATAACTTTAGCAACTTCCGAATGATGCATATTTTCGAAATAAACAAGATACAGCACCTCTCTGTAATCAGGCTTTAGCCGGTCCATACATAAATATAGACTTTGGTTAAACTCTTCTTTCTGTATAACTTCTTCCATGAGTATTTTACTCTCTGGCTCTTTATCAATCTCCTCGAAACTAAAACAGTGGTTCAAATGCTTTTTTGCAATAAATCGCAGAGAAAGATTTCGTGCCATTTTATATAGATAGGCCTTAAAGCAACCTTCCCTAATGCATGGTTTTTTTGAGATAAGATAGGCAAAAGTTTCAATCATTAAATCCTCTGAATCGTACAAATCATGAAGATATCCATTTATGTAAAAGGTTAGCCTGTTTCCATATCGTTCCATTAACAATGCCAAGCCGGCATCATCTCCATCAAGATAAGCCCTGTATAAAGCCTCATCCATCATCGTTTTGCTTGCTCCTCTCTCGTCTGAAAAAGATATATTCTTTTTATATTATATTATACTATATGTAGCATATTTCCCAAACAAATTTATTTATTTCTATGGGACAAGAAGACAAAGGGGGACGTACCCAATTTGTCACTACAAGTTAAAATCCCATAGTAGGAGATGCGGACAAAAACTCGGACTTAAAATAAACAACTTATACTTCTTTAATCATTATAAAATTTTAGTAGATCTGCTTTCAAAGCCTGTAATCAGGTAAAGAAATAGTCCGCCTTTTAAAATAAGATTATTTTTATAATTAGAGTGAGAGAGCCTCCTTAAAAATTCTTCCTGACAAAATAATTGTAAACCTATCTGGAATGACATGTCCGCCTGCCTGGCCTTGTTTTTAAGTTTTTGTAATATTGATTTTGCATTAGAAATTATAACCACATCCCAATCACAGTTTTAACCCTCTTTTCAGCTCTCATTTTTTTAGCATATTTCATTAAATTTGGTATGTTTTTTTTAGGGTCATCTATATAAGATTTAATAGCTTGATTAACAATTTCCTTATCTATTTTATTTGAATTTCTTACCACATCACAAATCGTTCTATCTTTATCAAATATGTTTACTTCATGCCCCTCATAAGTTACCTTTATTTTACCAATGCTCATGTATTTTTCATGAATATAATATGATTTAAGTTTGGGATATTCTATTTCAAATCTTGATCTGGAGCTCCCCCTTGCAACAGCAAGATGCCATTCATTTGGAGTCCTATCAATATATCCATAAATATATACGGCTGAAATCAAATATATTATAGCATCTGGAAATAACTTAGTAATAATAGATATACCTGAAACAAACTCATTATATTGCCATTCATAATATCCTCTTTTCATCTTTCTTATAATATTTTTATCCATAAGTTCCTTTAGATATTTATGATGAAAGCCTGCTTCGATGAACTCTGAAGTTTTAATTAATCAATTGTGCTTGTTAAAAATTTCCTTAAACTCTTTATATTCATCCATTCAAAACCATCTCCTTATTTGATATTTAGCATATAGTTCTGAATATAATATATTATAATTATATCGCTTTATCAATCAAAACTGTACACTCTATTAGTTAAGTGTAGACGATTTCGAAAGGAATCTCTTCATAAATAGAAAAAGAAGGGCATGCTTTTAATTGGGCGTTTAAAGGTTATCCAATGCAAAGTGTAGAAAAAGAGATTGCGTAAAATGTCCGAAAATCCTTTAAAATGGACTTGTGAAGTTATAGAAAAAAAATTAAAGGCAGAAGGATATAATTATTTAAAAACTGCCTCAAGAGGAGCCCATATTATTATTTATACTGAGGAAAATGGAGAAAAAATCAACCGTTCCAGGCTAACAAAATTAAAAGGTGATAAATTTATGCTTGGAATGGCTGACCATAGAGGAAAATGGGAACCTACCCCTTATGAGGGCAGTGTAACAGAACTTATTTCCATG
>JALNXC010000125.1 GCA_023230535.1 Alkaliphilus sp.
ACGCTCAATAAAACCATATTGTGTAGAGATGTCACGAAAACGCTGACAAATGCCTGTATAAGGAAAATTCGGCCTGATAAAATCAATTGTCTCCCTGTTCAAGGCAAGATCAACGGCAAAACCGGTCTGATGTTCACTGCATCCCGGAATTGCAACATATTTTTGAGTGAAGTCCTCTCCGTGTTCGCACAGCGTATCAGTATAGATTGTCTGTTGCTCTTGCATGGTTCGGTAGCCGCTGACCGGAATAATTTCACGCTCACATCCTAAAAAGGCCATGGCCTTCGACAGCATTTTTGCGGTTTGTCTTTCTAAAAGAATATGTGCTGCTTCGGGGCTCGCGGGGACAAGATTTTCCTTTGGCATATCATTTTTCAGGGGATACAATGGATTGACAAGAATTAAAAAACCTTTTGCAATATCTGCTTTTTCAAATTGGAGAGTTTTCATGAATCTATCGCCAGCTTTATTAGTTCGTCCATAATTTGCCGGAAGGTCACCCCAATACCTTTCAACATATTTGGATAGCGACTGTGAGTGGTAAGACCGGGAATAGTATTTACTTCATTAAAAACAATTTCATTTTCAGGTGTAAGAAACATATCCACTCGTGCATATCCTTTACAATCAAGCGACCGATAAATGATAGCGGCTGTTTCCTTGATGCGATTTGCCGTTTTTTCGCCAATACGGGCCGGCATATGGATTTTGGAAGTTTTCAAAGTGTATTTTTCCGTATAGTCAAAGAAACCCTGTGACAATTCTATTTCGTCAACCTCACCAATCGTAAGTGTTTCATTGCCAAGAACAGCACAGCCTACCTCAAAACCGTCAATACATTCCTCGATAATTACCTTTCGGTCATGTTGAAAAGCAGTGCTAACCGCTTCCGCTAATCCATTTTGATTGAAAACCTTTGTGATACCGAAGGATGATCCGGCATTTACCGGTTTCACAAATAAGGGATACTTCAAACGCATTGTCCGTTTTGATAATTCATCATCAGATATGGGAGAATATAAGACAATGCAGTCGGGCGTTTTTATGCCTGCTAAATGTACCAGCCTGTGTGCCATATCCTTATCCATACACAGAGCTGAGCTAAGTGTTCCACATCCAACGCAGGGAATGTCCGCCATTTCAAATAAGCCTTGTATTGTTCCGTCCTCCCCATTTTTTCCATGCAGTACGGGAAACGCAACGTCAATGGGAATCGTCATTATCTTTTCGCTATCTATTACAAGAATTCCATTCATATTACAGTCAGGTGATATGACTGCCGGAACGCAGGAATGATGCCCCCACCACGTGTCATTTTGAATCCGGCTTGTATCACCGCTATATTTCAGCCATTCTCCTTGGCGAGTAATGCCCAGCAAAATAACATGGTATTTTTCCGGATTAAGATTTTCTATGACCGAACAAACAGATTGCAAAGATACCTCATATTCAGTGGAGCGACCGCCAAATAGAACTGCTATTGTTTTATGTTTCATCAAATCAATCCTTTCTTTTTTTCATTTCTGTTTTTTCAGGTAACGGGTATCCAATCAGCACAACCCTTTTCAAAATAAAAAGCCTGCCTGATTCGGTATTTTCATCTTACCGAAGCCAGACAGGTTATATTGGATTATTAACTTATTAAAACCTTAAAAAATACTTATAAAGAACTTATTTTTTCCTTAGGATTATTGTTTTTTTGTTGGATTCCGGCTGGAAGAATCACTGCAAAGGTTGTTTTGCTTTCGCCGCTTTGGGCTGTAATCGTACCGCCATGTGCGTTAACAATCTCTTTGGCAATGGCCAGCCCCAGCCCTGCGCCTCCTGTTTCCGAGGAACGCGCTATATTTAGCCGAAAGAACCTTTCGAAAATTGTTTCAAGTTTCTGCTTCGGGATGGGATCTCCCTTGTTTGTGAATTGAATGACGATATTTTCTGCTTGTTTAAAGGCCGCTATGTTGATAGCACTATCATTGTAACTATATGCAATAGCGTTTTTCATAATATTATTAAATACACGGGAGAGCTTATCTGCATCACCCCATAAAATCAAGTCGTCTGATGCATGGACAACCGCCTGCTTGTTTTGTGGTGATAGCGTCGGATAGAATTCATCCGCTATTTGTCTAAGCATAAAGGGCAAATTGATTTTTCCATTATTCAATACAATGGAACTTAGATTAAAACGGGTGATTTCAAAAAATTCTTCAACAAGCTGTTCCAGACGGAATGCTTTTTCTAACGTAATGCCGGTGTATTTTATTCGTTGCTCAGTAGGCATGTCCGGTGCCTCACTTAGAAGACTCAGATATCCGATTATAGAAGAAAGTGGCGTTCGAATATCATGTGCGAGATTTACAACGAGATCATTTTTACGCCGTTCTGCTTCCTTTGCATCATGTTCATGTTGCCGTGCGGTTTTTTTGATTTGATTCATTTTGTCTTCGATTTCCCTAAGCTCTTCCGGCAATCGGATGTCATCATCATCGGATTGTATTAAAGCCACACTTGCCACAGCTACATCATCTATGTAACCTACAGTTTTCTGCCAATAAATATAAATGATGATCAGTACCATGATGAACCACACAACAGGTACAAATAGTGAAAAATAAAGCGATACCTTTTTCAGAAAATAATACAGTGGTGTTGGCTGCCAAGTAATTTTATGCCCAATGTAAAAGACGGTAGCAACAACAATCGCATAAACTATTGTTACTATAATCATCGTTTCTGTACATTTTAGTATTATCTTTTTCGTAAATTCTGAACAAAATTGTTTATCCCTCAATTTTATAACCGACCCCCCATACTGTTTTAATGTATTTGGGATGTTCCGCACTGTCGTTCATCTTTTTTCTCAGATGCCGGATATGAACCATGACAGTATTATTGTTGTTAGTAAAATATTTGTCCCCCCATACCTCTTGAAACAGGTCCTCTGAACTGACCACATGGCCCCGATTAGATGCCAATACCCATAGAATCGAAAACTCCGTAGGAGTGAGGGAAAGAGATTTTTCATTCAATATGCATTCGTGCTTGTTCTTATCCAATACTAAGCCTGAAAATACGATGGTATTTTCCTCTTTCATAGGCTCAACAGTATTGTATTTTGTAAACCTTCGTAATTGTGCCTTTACCCGCGCAACCATTTCAAGAGGTTGAAAGGGTTTGGTAATATAGTCATCCGCACCTAATGTGAGACCGGTAATCTTGTCAATTTCTTCATCCTTTGCGGTTAGCATAATAACAGGAAAATGATGTTTTTCCCTTATCTGTTGGCAAATTGAAAAACCATTCACATCGGGGAGCATGACATCCAATATAGCTAAATCAATCTTTTCATTTTCAATACAATTTAAGGCATCGTGGCCATTGTAGAACTTAAACACAATATAGTTTTCGCTTTTCAAATACACTTCAATCAAGTCCGCGATGGACTGCTCATCATCTACTACTAAAATATTCGCAACCATAGTATGTTCAACTCCTTTTACTCACTAAACCCATAATATCATATCAAAGAATTAAAAGGGTTTTATGGTTGCAACCTTATGAAAATCTTAAGTTTTTCTTAAGATAAGTCGTTTTTTCTGTTTTCTTTTAATCTGCTTTCAGCAAGTTTCTCTTCATCCTATATTCCCAAGCTTAGGATTCCTTATAGGGGAACAGGTTTCGGCATAAGTTGTTAAACTTTACATAAAAATATAGGATTTATGCCACACCCCGATGGGGATGTGATAGATAGTGAAATCACTCGGGGGGAATACTATAAAATTATAAAATAAGGGGAAGGGGAAATTAGCTGAAATGTAGTAGTTGAAACCAAATTTTCTTCTTGACAAACTGGAAAAGCTGCCATATAATGACTTTATATATAACTAAACCATTGATTGAAAAAAGTAAGCATTGAATTGGGGACTCCCAGAGAACTGCGGAAAGTGCGATCGCAGTAGTCAACACAATGCCGAATGGATTCATGAGGGTGAAGAGAAAGGCCGCAAAGCCAAGTAATATTCACCGGGTTTTCCGCCCGTTATCAGAGGAATGCGCATGTTAGTGCGTAACGAGGTGGGTGCATTATGCACCAATTTAGGTGGTACCGCAGAAGTGTGAAGCTTTTGTCCTATGTTTATTAGGACGAAGGCTTTTTTGTTGTTCGAAAGAGAGGAGAAAGCAATGAAAGTAGGAAGATTTTCGCAGTATGGTGGCCAATACGCTCCGGAGACAATGATGAGTGCATTGCAGGAGCTTGAACGTGAGTATATGCGATGGCGTGACGATGCCGAATTCAAAGCTGAGATCACATCGCTGCTCAATAATTATGCAGGAAGACCGTCAATACTTTATTACGCGGAGAAAATGACTCGGGACCTCGACGGAGCGAAGATATATTTAAAGCGCGAGGATTTGAACCATACCGGTTCCCACAAGATCAATAATGTACTCGGTCAGGTGCTTCTTGCTAAAAAGATGGGAAAGACGCGCGTTATAGCCGAGACGGGCGCCGGGCAACACGGCGTCGCGACAGCGACTGCCGCCGCTCTGATGGATGTGGAGTGCGAAGTGTTCATGGGCAAGGAGGACACCGAGCGACAGGCGCTGAATGTCTATCGTATGAGCCTTTTAGGCGCGAAAGTTCATCCCGTAACCGGCGGAACTCAGACCCTCAAGGACGCGGTAAACGAGACGATGCGTGAGTGGGTGACAAGAATCGCAGACACGCACTATGTTCTTGGTTCCGTAATGGGACCGCACCCGTTTCCGACCATCGTCCGTGATTTCCAAAAGATAATAGGCGAGGAGATAAAATCTCAGATTCTGGTGGCGGAAGGGAGGCTCCCCGATGCGGTAATCGCATGTGTGGGTGGTGGAAGCAACGCCATTGGCGCATTTTATGACTTTATCGGCGACAAGTCCGTAAGGCTTATCGGCTGCGAGGCCGCAGGACGCGGTGTCGACACAGCGGAAACAGCAGCAACGATAGCCACCGGAAGGGTAGGAAT
>JALNXC010000126.1 GCA_023230535.1 Alkaliphilus sp.
ATAGAAAAATCGGATGTATACGATAATAATAGGCAAGGTATAGTTCCGATATATCCGTCAACCGACGGATTGAGTCAAAAAGAGCTCATTTCAATACAAAAAAGAGCACTTCAAATAGTCAATAGCTTTGTAGTGGAATATATACCGGAAAATATTATACGTGATAATAGGCTTTGCGGTATTAAGTTTGCTCTACAGAATATACATTTCCCAATTTCTGTACAAGCGCTTAAAATAGCCAAATATAGATTGGTGTTTGAAGAATTTTTTCTTTTACAGTTGGGGCTGCTCGGTATAAAAAGAAAAGTACTGCAAGATAAAAAAGGAATACCCCTCAGGGGTACCGATAGAATAAATGAATTTGTTAAAACATTACCATTTACATTGACAGGGGCTCAAAGAAGGGTTTTTGAGGAGATATCCTTGGATTTAGAAAAAGATATACCGATGAATAGGCTGGTACAGGGAGATGTAGGTTCGGGCAAAACAATTATAGCCGTGATGTCCTTATTAAAAACGGTGATGAGTGGATATCAGGGCGGTTTTATGGTTCCAACCGAGATATTGGCAGAACAGCACTATTTGTCTATAAAGGGATTACTCGAACCGTTCGGGATCAGGACGGGGCTTTTAACGGGAAGTCTGTCCAAGAATGAAAAAAGCAGGATATTGGAAGGAATAGAATCGGGGGAAATTAATGCAATAGTGGGCACGCATGCACTCATTCAGGAAGGTGTAAATTTTCACAATTTGGCCTTGGTAATTACGGATGAGCAGCACAGATTCGGAGTAAGGCAGAGAGCCGTGTTAGTTAATAAAGGGAAAAATCCCCATGTCTTAGTTATGACGGCAACCCCGATCCCCAGAACCTTGGCATTGATTTTATATGGTGATTTGGATATATCGGTTATAGATCAATTACCGCCGGGCAGAATGAACATAAAAACATATGCCCGTACTTCCGCTAAAAGAGACAGCGTTTATAGTTTTGTAAAAAAACAATTAGATGAGGGGAGACAAGCCTATGTAATCTGTCCGCTGATAGAGGAATCGGAACATATGGATGTTCAGTCGGCCATAGAAATTGCCGATGAACTATCTACGGACCTGTTGAAGAATTATAATGTTGCACTCCTACATGGGAGGATGCCGGCTAGGGAAAAAGAAAAAACAATGGAGGGGTTTAAAAAAGGCGATACGGATGTTTTGGTCTCAACCACTGTCGTAGAAGTTGGGATGGACATTCCCAATGCAACTATTATGGTAGTGGAAAGTGCAGAACGTTTTGGGCTGACTCAACTTCACCAGCTCAGGGGAAGGGTAGGCAGGGGAAGTCATCAATCATATTGTATTTTGATAAATAATAGCAGATCGGAAATTTCTAAACAACGTATGGATATAATGCAGCATACCGCAGACGGATTTATTATATCCGAAAAGGATTTACAGCTCAGAGGGCCCGGCGAATTTTTTGGTACCAGGCAACATGGTTTGCCGGAGCTTAAAGTAGCTAATCTGTTCAGGCATATGCCCGTATTAATAACAGTACAAAAAGAAATAGAAAAAATGATGATAACAGACCCGTGTTTGAATTTAAATGATTATCCGTTGCTCAGAAAAAAAATGGAACAAAAATTTTATTATAAGGAAGGAGACTTGTCTTTTATGATTTAACTCATATCGGAGTTTAAAAGTTGAAAAAGAAACCAAGGTTTTATAAATAAAAAATATTTTGTTTATAAATGGGGAATATGCTAAAATAATTGTATATTTAAATTTATCCGTTGTATCGATGAGCAAAAGGCCGGACGCTCAAAAAACGGTTTATATAGTGGATTTAAGGCAGGAGGAATCAATCTATATGAGGGTTATTTCAGGGAAAGCAAGGGGCCATACGTTAAAAGCTCCCAAAGGTTTGAATATGAGGCCAACCGCCGATAGGGTGAAGGAATCCATATTTAATATTATCAGGGCGGAATTATACAACAGTATTGTAATAGATTTATTTGCAGGGAGCGGTAGTTTAGGTATAGAAGCATTATCGAGGGGTGCCTATAAGGCCTATTTTATAGATAACAATAAAAATAGTGTTCAATTAATCGGGCAAAATCTAGAAAAGACCGGTTTAATCAATGATTCCGAAATAATTCATATGGAGGCATTAAATGCTATAGTAAGGTTGAGTAAACACAGGGTAAAAGCGAATATTATATTTATAGATCCGCCATATTTAAAGGGATTTATAGAACCTACTTTAGAAACAATCCTTTTTTATAATATATTACAACCGGACGGTATAATAATCGTTGAACATGATATAAAAGATAGGGTTCCGGATAGTGTACATGAGTTAAAAAAATATAGAATTAACAGATATGGAGATATAGCAATTTCGTTTTATCGACTGGAGGAGAATTAGATGAAAGTAGTAATCTATCCCGGAAGTTTCGATCCGATCACCAACGGACATTTAGATATAATTAAAAGGGTCTCTAAAATGTGTGAACATTTAATTGTATCTATAATATATAATCCAAATAAAAGCCCTTTATTTACTTTGGAAGAGAGAGCCAGGCAAGTTAAGGGCGCTGTAGAAGATTATCCTAATGTAACGGTAGAGACCTTTACAGGATTATTGGCAGAATATGCAAAACAGAAACATGCTGTAAGTATCGTTAAAGGGTTGAGGGCAATATCGGATTTTGAATATGAATTTCAGATGGCATTGATGAACAGAAAATTATGTCCCGATATTGAGACAATATTTTTAATGACCAGCAATGAGTATTCTTATTTAAGTTCGAGCATAGTCAAAGAAGTTGCCAGATTTGGCGGATGTATAAAAGGGCTGGTACCTGAAAACGTTCGCAAAGAAGTGATCAATAAATTTTCAAATTAGCCTTATGGCTATATAATAAGGGGGATTATGTGATGAATGTATTAAAACTTCTTGAGGAATTGGAAGATATAATTGAAAATTGTTCATCTATTCCTTTTGCACAAAAAGTATTGGTTGATAAAAGAGAAATATTGGAGATCATTAAAGATATTAGAATTTATCTTCCGGATGAGATTAAGCAGGCCCAATGGGTTAATGAAGAAAGACAACGTATATTGGCTGAGGCTCAGCAAGAAGCGGATACAATTTCAGAAGAGGCAAATAAACATATCTTATCAATGATTGAACAGAGCGAAATTACTAAGTTAGCCAATGCACAAGCGGAGGAGATAATTACACAGGCACAAAATAATGCTAAGGAAATGCGATTAGGAGCAAAAGATTATGTGGATAGTTTGTTAGAATCCGTTGAATTAGACCTTACTGATCTGATCAGTACTGTCAGGGAAAACAGGGATGAATTAAAAGGTATGAAATAAATTGTCATTTCATTCTTCTTCTACAAACAATATAATTATATATTTTTAATAGAAATGCAATTATCAAGGATAAAAAAAGCAAACCTATTAGAACTGCTATAAATAATTCGACTGATAATTTACAGTTCAATAGAAACTTTTTATAGGGGTCTAAAGATTGATATGTATTATACACGGGGAGTGATATAAGGAAATAATTACTAAATATCGGAAAAAGCATATACGCTATCAGCGATGATAATAATCCATGCAAGGCCTTGGAAATTACATATATATGAGATTTTATACCACTACCTTCCAGGATGCCGGCAACCTGTGCATGTATGGAAAAACCGCTCCATCCTATTATAAAACTGACAATAGCAATTTTATAGGACAGATCAATACCTACACTGTCAATAATAGATTTTGTTCCCATGGTTATTTCAAAAAGTCCTGTAACCAAGGAGTGAACAATTGTTGGGGATATTTTAAAAGGAAATAGCACAATTATGATAGAGGTGATTAAATCTATTATTCCCAGGAGTTTCAGCATACGGATGATGACGGCAAACAGGGTTATAAAACCTCCTACCATCAATATAGTATTCAATGAATTTTTAACAGCATTGCCTAAAATAATTCCTATGGAAGGGTTTTGATTGCTGTCTATGTTTATTTTAGAAAAGGCTCCTTTGATTGAATTTCCTTTTTGCTTGATAAATTTACTATCCCGGGGTGATTTTTTATAACGGCCGAATATTATGCCAACTATGATAGCGCCTAAATAGTGGGCAATAGCTATGAGGGCTCCTAATTTCGGCGACTTAAACATGCCTACGGCTACCGAGCCGATCATAAATAAGGGTCCGGAAGTGCTGCAAAATGATATCAATCTCTGGGCTTCGATTTGAGTTAAAATTTTATCCGATTTAAATTTAGAAACAATTTTAGCTCCCACCGGATATCCTGAGGTAACACTCATGACAAATGCAAATGATCCTTCCCCGGGGACATTAAAAATAGGCCTCATTATCGGTTCCAGCATTATACCTATAAATTTTATAATACCAAGATTGATCAATAGTTCCGAGCCGATAAAGAATGGGAATAAAGCGGGAATTACTAATGTTGCCCATACAACAAGCCCATTATAAGCCGCATCTACGGATTCCGCAGGATATATCATAATTGTAACTACTAACAGAAGCACGGTCAGTATGATTAAATAATTAGAAAAGATCTTATATAACCCGTAATTTATAAATTTTCGAAAACATATTGCGATGAAAATAAATATCAGTGCAAATCCGGCAAACAGAATAACATTTAAGAACATAATATTTCTCCTTAATGAAAATATATTTGTTTAATAAAAATACAATGAAATTACATTTGCAGAATATGATTATAACTCCCAGCGAATTGCCTGTCCGGCAAACAGCGGGGAAATGAGTTGTAGGAGTTATTCATATTTGAAACCGTAATTGAATGTATTTTTTATTAAATCCCAGTTAGTCAACAAGTACTATAGCAGACATATATTAAATATATTTTATAAGGCGGGACGTTATTCATATTGTAGCAAATAACAATTTAAATATTTTCATAATGAGGGCCCGTGGTATAATCCATGGGTGTTTTG
>JALNXC010000127.1 GCA_023230535.1 Alkaliphilus sp.
ATGCTTATAAATACGACATAAAATAATATGGTCATCCCCAATTCCCTCTGTGCCAGCAATAAAAAGAGATGCAGATAAATTATAGCCAGGAACACATATTTATTTTTTATTATCTGTTTGTTTCTAATCAATTCTCTATAATCTGAGGTCTTACATTTTTTAAAGAAATCCCTTAAAGAAAATCCGGCTTTTATATGATTATCGCTTTGAAAAGATATAGAATTTGAATCATCAAGTTGAGAAGACATAGCATTTGTAGAATTTTCAGACGATACAACCTTGTTTTCAATAGAAATTTCGGTCTCTTCAAAGCCGGGTTTCACCTTATCACCGGATTTCGTCCCATCGCCGGGTTTCGCCTCATCGCCGGACCCTACCTTATCGCCGGATTTCGACTCATCTGATATATCATAATTTGAATGAACCTGCTTTTGTGATTGGAGCTCGGGAACCGTGGAGTTATCCGATAATATGGCATTGTGCCCCGGAGAAATTAAAGCCTCATCGGAACTCAGCCTCAATTTATAATACGCCGCAATAAAAAAAACAAAAAATATTTTAGTCGCCTCTGCCGGTTGAAAAGAAAAATCGCCTATACGAACCCAATTTATCGAGCCCTTAATACTGACACCCAGAGTAAACGTGATTAAAAATAATAACATGCTCCCGGCAATGTAAGCGTATATATATCTATCCCAGTTTTTTATAACTTGGAACAATATATAAGACATAAAATAGAGTACAATCCCCAGTCCGTACCATTTTATCTGAGCAAATCCATAATCGGGGTTCAAGCGATAGAGCATTATGATACCCAAACTGACCAGCATGGACATTATCAAAAAAATATACTGGTCTCCCATCCGCTTTTTTACAATTATTATATAAGAGGTTACCATCAGAACGATTACACCGCCGCCGGCTATCAGTATTGACGGATCCAAGGGTTTAATATGTAAGGACAGAAGCGTAAAAAACAAAATATTCACAATTATTAAAATATAAATAGGCCTGCGTATTTTGAATAAACTGTAGGGTCTCATTCCTCCACCGCCTCTTTTACAAATAAGAACTCAACCTGACCCAGGCCGATACGATCCCCATTTTTAAGCTTAACAACATCTTCTATTCTCATGCTATTCAGATATGTACCGTTTACGCTGCCCCGGTCCTCCAAAAAATACTCGCCTTCGTCCATAATTATTTTTGAATGTTCGGATGAGATGTACTTGTCCAATATCTGAATTATATTATCCTTTGCACGCCCTATGGTTGTCTCATCCTTCAAATCATAAAATTCTTGAATATCAAAATCGAGCCTCTCTTTTCTGTTGACAAGTTTTAAATAAGGGCTGTTGCTCTCCTGTCGGCTTATTTTGTTGATATGTTGTATATCCAGATATATGAGCCTGATAATCCCATAAAGGAAATAATAGATTAGAATAATAAATATATATCTTATAATCAATGAAAGGATTTTGAACATAGACATTCACCTTCAATTTTTTAATGAGATCCCCCGCGGGCACCGTTTATACTGTTCGTCCCGGGATGACACTTTTGTAATTTTGGGCTTCTTGTTTTGCCATTCTGAATCCCCGGTACTGTCATTCTGAACCTCCATTTTATCATTCCGAATCCCCGGTTTTGTCATTCTGAATCTCCGCGTATTGCATTCTGAACAAAGCGAAGAATCTCGTCTTTGGAACTCCCATAGACACTGTGAGTTCTTAGCCATATTGTACACTAAAAACAAGTAATCTAAAACAAAAATGGGGACATAATAGTCCCCGCCATTTTTTTAACTGCCTACAGCAGCCATTTTCTTAGCCTGATCCGTAGTAATTAAAGCATCTATCATTTCTTGAATATCCCCATCCATAAAACCATCCAATTTATATAAGGTTAAATTGATACGATGATCAGTAATACGTCCTTGCGGGAAATTATAGGTCCTGATTCTTTCGCTCCTATCCCCGGTTCCTACCTGACTCCTCCTGTCCTCCGCAATCTCCTTCTGCTGCTTTTGAACTAAATCGTCCAAGAGCCGTGCCCTTAGGATTTTAAGTGCTTTATCCTTATTCTTGAGCTGAGATTTCTCATCTTGGCAGGATACAACCATTCCCGTAGGTATATGCGTAATGCGAACGGCAGAATCCGTGGTATTGACAGATTGGCCCCCGTTTCCCGAAGAACGGAATACGTCAATACGGATTTCATTCATGTCTAATTCAAAATCCACATCCTCAGCTTCGGGCAGTACGGCTACGGTTATTGTAGAAGTATGAATTCTGCCGCCCGATTCCGTGGTCGGTATTCTCTGCACACGGTGGACACCGCTCTCATATTTCAGCATAGAGTAAGCGCCCTTACCCTTGATCATAAATATGACTTCTTTAAATCCGCCAAGCCCGGTATCATTGGCACTCAGCATCTCTATTTTCCAGCCCACATTTTCCGCATATCTCATATACATCCTGAACAAATCCGCCGCAAATAGGCCGGCTTCGTCTCCACCTGCACCTGCACGAATTTCAACAATGACATTTTTATCATCATTCGGGTCTTTAGGCAACAGTAAAATTTTCAAATCCTCTTCGATAGAATTTATCTGTTCTTCCAGTTCACTGATTTCCATTTTAGCTAATTCCTTCAATTCTTCGTCCGAATCTTTATCCCTGAGAATTTCATCTGCCCCGTCCAGATCCTCCTGTGCTGATTTATATTGACGATATTTTATTACTACTCCCTCTAAATCGGAATGTTCTTTAACTAATTTTCTCCATTTATTTTGATCATTAATTATTTCCGGATCGCTTATTTCCCGGCCCAAATCATTATATCTCTCTTCTAAAAAAGCCAGTTTTTCAAGCATTTCATTCACCTCATTTATCCTTTCACCGACACTATACTGACACTACATTATAACATACAATTCATGGAAAATCAAATCCCGTTTTCAGATCACATTCCATCCGCCTCAGGATGACGTAAAGTTATGTTGCCCCGACTATCACTCGGTCCAACCCCGCCAAATCCTGCAATACCTCAATATTTTTAAACCCGTTTATATCTAAAATTTTACTCACATCTTTCCCTTGATCGTGGCCAATTTCGAACACCAGATAGCCGTTGTCTTTTCTTAAAAATTTTTTAGCCTCTACGGTTATCTTCCTATAAAAATTCAGACCGTCAACTCCGCCGTCTAAGGCTAAATGCGGTTCATAGTCCCTCACCCCGCCGCCCAAAATATCTATCACATGTTTTGGTATATATGGCGGGTTGGATATAACAAAATTATAAGTTCCATATTCTTCTCGCCTATCTACAGGTTCTAATAAATCCCCCAAATAAAATGTGACCTTATTATTTACCTCGTGGAAATGGGCATTTTTAGCAGCAACCCTGAGTGCATCCGGACAAATATCTATGGCCGCTATTGAACAATTATCAATATATTTAGCCAAACTTACCGCTATGGCTCCACTTCCCGTCCCTATATCTATTATTTTAACCATATGGGGATAATAATTATTTCTATAAATATCTATTACTTTCTCTACCAATATTTCCGTATCCGCTCTGGGTATCAAAATTCCCTCTTCTATCCAAAAATCCAATCCCATAAATTCCTGCTTATTTACAATATACTGTATGGGCATATGTTTTGCTCTTTTTTCTATTCCAATCCAAAATTTTTTTTGTATCTCCTCCGGAACTTCTTTTTCTCCGTACATATGAAGATAAAATCGTTCTACCCTCAACAAATTGTATAACAACACCTCCGCATCAAGCCCGGGAGTAGGTATATCCGCTTCCATCAGCTTTTTTGAACCCTCCCTCAGTAGCCGGTCGATTGTTACCATAGAACTTCATCCTCATTTTCTACCAGAACATTTTTTAAAGCTTCTATGGCTACTTCTATTTGACTGTCATCCGGTTCTAAAGTCGTCAATTTTTGCATCATCATCCCCGGATAACTGACTATATCCATAAATGCGGACTGGCTTTTGCCGGCGATTTTAATAATTTCGTAGGATATCCCCGCAACCACCGGAAGCAGCGCCAATCTGATTAACATCCTGCTGATGGGATCTTTCCAGGCAATCATCGAAAATAATATCATGCTCACCATCATAACTATGAAAAGGAAACTTGTGCCGCATCTTGGATGAAGGGTCGAATATTTTCTTACATTTTCTACATTTAAATCTTCCCTATTCTCGTAACAATAGATGGTCTTATGTTCCGCCCCGTGATACTGAAAAACCCTGCGTATATCCTCCATTTTGGAAATTGCAAAGACATATAATATAAATAGAGTTAAACGTAAAACCCCTTCTATTAAATTTAATACCGCCGTGCTTTGAATTGTTTTTTTGAATGTAACCGCCAATAATGTAGGCCCTAAAATAAATACACCGACGGATATCAAAAGTGCTATAAATATGGAAAAATACATTACTACATCTACAAATTTATCCCCGAATATTTTTTGTAAAAATGCTTCGAATCTGCCGGGCTCTTCGTCCGAATTTTCTTCCGGCATTGCAATATCCGCAGCATAATTTAAAGACCTGACCCCAAGTATCATGGCATCAATAAGCGCCAATCCGCCCCTCAGGAAGGGTATTTTGTTCAATTTATATTTTGTAATTATTCCCTCTACAGGTTCTTTTTTTACTACTATTTCATTATCAGGTGACCGAACGGCTATAGCGATATCTTTAGGCCCTTTCATCATCACGCCCTCAATTACCGCTTGCCCTCCGATGTTTGTCGGATTAGTCACCCTATGGCCTAATTTGCTCATGATATTCTTCCTTTCAATTTAGGCATTTAAACTGCCCATCTATAATTAATTATACCTTATTTTGTTGACTTTAACACGAAAATTTTTAGTTTAACTGTTTGCATTGCGCTTTTTAATAATGTAATAATCAACAGAAGTAATTGTTTCA
>JALNXC010000128.1 GCA_023230535.1 Alkaliphilus sp.
GATACCACCAATTCGTCTTTGAGCCCCCGCTTAAACCCCAGGGCAGGGACACCGAATGCCTTGTATTGATAATGAAACTGGCGATCAAATGCAAAAAAACCGGATTCGGAGATGCCCCAAGGCACACCCTTGGAATTACCATAGTTTTTTTGTATCCTTATGGATGTCTTATAGGTTTCGTCCAATAGAGTGTTTCTGTAATTTTTTAATACAAGGGAAGGCATGAGATATTCAAACATTGTGCCGGACCAGGACGCGAGGGATATATATCCGTCCTCCATAATTAACGGCCTGACTAAATTCTTCCAATGTTTTAAAGGTACTTCTTTCCTGGAAACAGCTATATAGCTCGCTGTCCTTGCCTCGGAAGCCAATAAATCATAATAGCAATTTAACACTTTATCTTCTCCCACATTGTACCCGATGTAGAACAGCCCTTTATCCTCATTATATAATGGTGCAAATTTAGTGTTATCTATCAAATTTTTAATTCTAACTATCAAATCCTGTGCAGTTTCGTTATATGATGAAAATTCTCCAAGGTATTCCTTCAGCCCCTCCTTGAGCACTATCAAATAGGATACAAGATTACCGCTGTCCACCGTGGAAACAAATATGGGCCTCAGAGGTTCCAAGGTTTCGGTATCATACCAATTATATAGGTGGCCCTCCCATTTTTCCATTTTCTCTAAAGTCCCTATGGTCAACTCAACCAGATCTGTCATTTCGGGAGTGGTTATAAACCCCAGGTCCCTGCCGGAAAGTATGGACATGAGATAAAACCCTATATTTGTAGGAGAAGTCCTGTTGATCACTCCGTTATAAGGATATTCCTGAAAATTGTCGGGAGGCAGATGATTATTTTTGTCATTTGTAAATGTCCTGTAATAATCCCAAATCCGTTCGCCGACATTTATGAGAAGCCCTATATCTTCCCGTCTGACTTCTATGGATTCCTCATCTTCCCTGCTGATTATATCGGCGGCTATAGGCCCGCCCATCCACAACAATCCCATTATTCCGGATATGATTAAATTTCCGGGCCTGAATATGTATGTGAGGACTATCAATAATATGGAGGCGGTGACGTTTTCCTTCATCCTCCTGAAATAACTTGAAATATCATTCTCTAATTTTTTTTCCATATCAAAAGCCGTAGTCCACTCCAACAGATTCTTTTTTGAAACAAACACCCTGTACAATGTCCTGATTATGGCATCCGACATCATCATAGCTTTATGGGGAAGGAACATAAAATATAAGATCCCTTGATAAACATAGGTCTTATAACCTAATATGAGATTCCCGTTCAATCTCATCTTCGAAATCTTAAATTTCTTATATAATATATGTTCCAATGCCATGGTCATAATGGGCAATAATATAGTGATCAGGGAGAGCCCAATCCAGATGAAAGTGTTGCCGGGAAAAAATACCGAACCAAAAGATAAAATCAAAAACAAGGATACGGGCACCAGGCTTCGCCGCATATTATCTATAATCTTCCACTTTGAGAGGGAAGAGATTGCACTATTTTTGAGCCATTTTATAAGCTGCCAGTCCCCCCTTATCCATCTATGCTGCCTCATGATATAGGAGCTGTATTTTTCCGGATATCCGTCTATCAGCTCTATATCCGTGGCTAAACCGGCTCTAACATAACTGCCTTCCAAAAGGTCATGGCTTAATATGGTATTTTCAGGTATTTCCTCCTTTAAACATCTCTGAAATACCTCCAGGTCATATATGCCTTTACCTGTGAATATACCTTCTCCGAACAAATCCTGGTATATATCCGAAACCGCAGTACTATACGGATCTATCCCTCCCATACCTGCAAATATTCTGGTGAATAGGGATTTATTGCTGCTCTCGATATCTACCGAAATCTTCGGTTGGATAATCCCATAGCCTTCTTTTACAATATTTTTCTCTTCATCCACCACGGCTGCATTCAGGGGATGGGAAATTGTACCTATCAATCTCTTTGCTCCGTCGATAGGTAACTTAGTATCCGCATCTAATGTGATAACATATTTGATCTTAATATCGGAAATATCCCCGGATATTACATTAAAAGTTGTATTTTCATCCCCCAATAACAGATTGTTAAACTCTACCAGTGCCCCCCTTTTTCTCTCCCAACCCATCCATTTTTCCTGGGTCTCGGAAAATACTCTCTCCCTGTGAAAAAAATAAAAGATATCTTTTTCTTGGCCGTATTTTTTATTTAATTTACTTATAATCTTTAAACCCTTATTTATTATCTTTTCGTCGTTTTCCGTGATTTTTTGGTCCCCGTCCTTAAAATCCCCCACTATCCCGAAATAGATGTTTTTTTCTTTATTGGATAAATAAAATGTCTCTAAATTCCCTGCCAGTTCCTCTACCCTGTCTTCATCGGGCAAAAGGGTAGGGATAACAACAAAGGTGCCGCACCCTTCAGGTATTTCGTGCCCGTAGTTGATCTTGGGCAATACCTTCGGCCTGTATTTTTTGAAATAAAAATAATTCAGTACATCAATTGAAATGGTCGTCAGCGGAATAAATGTCACAATAAAAACCGCTATACCCCCATACAGGTTTCCCGTATTATAGGCGTATCTGCTGAAAAGATATGTCAAAAAGATAGACAGCAAAACAATGGGAAAATAATAATAGCCGTATTTCCCCAGGTAAACACTGGTGTCTTTATTGCCATGCCCGAAATAATCAAATAGTTTATCTTTTCCTCCATCTATAAGATAATACCCTATGTGTGCCCTTTTGTCCCTGCTCCCCTTTTCCCATTCTTCTTCGGCAAATTCCAATACCTTTTTAGATATGAAGATCTCCTGCACTTCAAATTTGTTTGCCAGTCTCTGGGTTTCATATCTGTAATAATTTTTTGAATAATTCTCCATGTTTTCGTATACTCCCAACGGGTCCTTTTCATATACCCTCTCTACCAGGGATGTGGATTTGAAAACCATTTCCCAGTTGAGAGACGAAATATTTCTTATGGAATTTATCCCATAACCCAGGGATATTTTATATTTGGATTGAAGCATGTACTCCTTCTCTAATATTTCCTTTATGCTCTTATGTACATAATCCAGCCTCCTGTCGATGGCTTCCAATATAGGCCGGAATTCGCACCTGTCCTCCCTTATTATCCTGACTAATCTCTCTACCTTTGTGGAATCCATGATATGTATGTTTTCTATGATTTCCTCCAGGTTTTTTTCCGTAGAAAGGTCAATATTATCTACTTCCTCCCAGCTCCTGTTTATTTTTGTAAGGTTCAATACGATATTTCTGATATATTCCATCAATCCTAAGGTAAGGACAGTATAAAACCTGGTTATTTCCTCCAGGGTCAATATCTCCTCTCTCTGAAAGTCATTTACGAACTCTATCAGTATTTCCTCCGAAATATTCCCCGCCGAATGGTATATCAATTCCAATGCTAAAGCGTACACCCTGGGATATCCTTTCAAGGAATGAGTCTCTATTATGCTCAATACGATCCTCTCTTCCTTTTTTAAATCAATTTTTAACTCTTTATAGATCAACTCGATTAAATAAAAATTGTCTAAAATCCATTCGGTCCCCTGAGGTAAGGATTTGCCCTTAGCCAGTTCTTCATTAAATTTTAAATAAGCGTCTTCTATATCTTTAAAGCTTTCATCTAATTTATTTAGAAGAAAGCCCTTTACATTAGCTCTTTTATTTGTTCTGTACAGCACATTTATGTCTTCTCCACGATCCAGCATACTGTCCTTAACCCTTGACCACATATTGAAACTCACTCCTTTAACTTACACCTTTTTCAGATCAATCTGTTGCAGGATCAATTTTTCATCATCCCCTTGATTTTTTCATCATATTTAATCCACAGCTCTTCCGCATATTCCTCATTGTAGCCCTCGGCATATAAATTAAATACGGGTTTCTCTTCATCGGGAATGATAAGAGCCCAGCCCTTGTCGTCTATAAATCTTACGCCTTCTTTGAATTCGGCACCCTCCTGCATATCCTCCGTCAGCCTTCTTATAATACTGCCCTTGTCATTCCACCTGCACGGGATCTCTTTTTTTAGATAGAAGTATTTAGGTAACCCCCCTACAATTTCATTCAATGTGATATTGTTTCCTATCAAGTAGTCCACTATTCTTCCCGTAGCCCAGATGCCGTCAAAGTTCAATATGTACTGAAAATCAATCTTTTCCTTCATTATCATTTGAATAATATTGGATATATTGGACTTGCTGTAGATTGTATGCCCTTTGTACTCTTCAGCCAACCTCTCCATAACCCTCGGGTAGTTATACGGAATTATTACATTTTCCATTTCTCCACTTTTAAGCCCTATTAATAAGGATAATAAGTAATATTTTTCATCCTGAACAATATCGGATCCGTCGGTCAACTCTACCTTTTCTCCATTTTCGCTATATAATAAACCTAAATCCCACCGGTTTTCCAATACTATATTCTTAATATCTTCTATGCTCAATCCCCTGTTACCCTTGATCACCTTAACCCTGCACCCTATATCCTTCAGGTACCTCTCCGCCAAATCGCATATGTTCTTCGACGGGGAAGATATAATTAATTCGGGCTTTTGATTTTTAATCTTATCTATATTTTTTAACTGTTCTTTTCCGTCCTTTAAATAAATTGTGGAGAAATTATATATATTTACCACATCTTCAACCTCCCCGCCGGCACATCTCTTGAAGTTTTCTATGGCTAAACAGTTTTCAATCTTTTTTGACCTGTTTTTATCTATGTTTGCCCCTTCATCATCGATAAACTCTATGTAAATCATATCTTCGTGGAAGCTATCCCCTCTTATATGGATGCCGCCGTCCGATCTGAAATATTTTACTCCAAATCTGCATATCGGTATGGTGCTGTTTTTAATGTCTATAACCCGGGACCCCGTTGACAGTATGCCCGAAACAATA
>JALNXC010000129.1 GCA_023230535.1 Alkaliphilus sp.
CCCGTATCAATAGGCTTTCGCGGCATAAACGCTTTGAATTTGCAGTAATATGAATATACATAATAGTTCATTTTGTAATAGATAGCTGATATTTTATTATTGATAGAATAATTATCGTATGAAAATTTTTGTTTATAAATTCAACTTATTACGCTATAATGATTTTGTAAAGGTTTGGATTTAAACTCGTACCGGATATAATTCTTTTATATCCTGGGTCAATGAATCCAAGCCTTTATTTTTATGCAAATCTCTTAATTTTTTGTTGGTTAACCTATCTGTCTTATCTTTAGCCATTTTCCTACTTTTTGCTGTTGGCGGATTAAAATTTTCCCCACTGTGTATCATTTTCATTATTACTCGTATTAATTTATTGGCTGTTGTTATTATGGCAACCATGGGGCCTTTTCTGTTCTCTATGACTAATCTGTTGTAATATGTCGTAAAATAACCGGTAGAATTAATTATTTGCTTTGCAGCCCGTATTAATGTTACTCTAAGTTTTTTATGACCTTTTTTGCTTAGAATTTTATTCTTATCTTGTTTTCATACATACCGTTGGCTGCTACTGTAAATTTATTTTTAGATACGGCTATATCTACGGCTAGGATCTTTTTACAATCTGCCTCTTCAAATAATTTCATCATTTTTTCGGTTTCTTCAAACATGAATATAGTTCCATTTCTTTTTAATTTTATGATATCATATTATTAGATTATATAGAAACCCTAATATAGAATGATATATTTCAGGATCTTTTCAGCGATTACGGACCGATTCTCTGTGTTATAATATTGTAGAACAGACGAACTTTGTAAAAATGACGGGGTGACTTTAATGAACGAAAGAAGCTTGAGGGTTTTAGAATATCCCAAAATAATAAATATGCTTGAGGGAAAATGTACTTCCTCTTTGGGAAAGGAAAAAGTGAGAGAATTAAAACCGATTCCACATTTAGATATTATAAGACAACTGCAACAGGAGACCGGCGAGGCGCAAAGCATATTGATTAAATTCGGCAATGTACCTTTAGGTGGAATCAATGATGTTTTACAATATGTCAGAAGAACGGAAATCGGTTCATATTTGGATCCGGCCCAGCTGTTGCAGCTAAAGGATACATTAACAGCGGTTAGAAGACTGAAGAATTTTTTAAAGGAAAAAGAAGATAGTAAAGATATATATATTATAATTAAAGGGTTAATTCGAAGTCTCATACCTATGAGGGAAATAGAAGATAAAATAGATTTGTGTATAGTCAACGAAACAGAAATATCCGACAATGCGAGTGTGGAATTAAAACGTATACGCAGGCAAATTGCATCTAAAAATGATTCCATCAGAAATAAATTGAATAGTATAATAACCTCGCTGGATAACCAAAAATATCTACAAGATGCTATAATTACCATAAGGCAAGATCGTTATGTGGTACCGGTGAAGCAGGAATACAGGGCGGGTATTCCGGGATTAGTACATGATAGATCATCCAGCGGAGCTACCCTGTTTATAGAGCCTATGGCTGTCGTAGAACTCAATAATGAAGCGAGGGAATTAAAAATTAAAGAGCGAATAGAGATAGAAAGGATTTTGATGGAAATTTCCGCAATGATAGCCGAAAGGGCCGAGGATATAAAATCTAATCAAGCCATTTTAAAGGAACTGGATTTTATCTTTGCAAAGGGCAAACTCTCTCTCGAAATGAAAGCCGTAGAGCCGGAATTGAATATAGACGGAAGAATAATGCTTAAGGATGGCAGGCACCCCCTATTAAATGTTGATGAAGTAGTGCCGAATACTATTTGGCTTGGAGACAGTTTTCATATATTAGTAATTACGGGACCTAATACAGGCGGAAAAACTGTGACTTTAAAAATGTTGGGTTTGTTGACATTGATGGCACAGAGCGGTTTGCACGTTCCTGCGGCATATGGAACAAAGTTAGCCGTATTTGACGGTATTTTTGCGGATATAGGGGACGAGCAGAGTATAGAGCAGAATTTGAGCACTTTTTCATCACATATGACTAACATAGTTGTTATTATGCAAAATGTAACTGCTAAATCCCTAGTACTTTTCGACGAATTAGGTGCGGGCACTGATCCTACGGAGGGTGCTGCCTTAGCTATGGCCATATTAAATCATTTAAAGGAAGAGGGTACGACTGTGGTTGCAACTACTCACTACAGTGAATTAAAACAGTATGCATTATTAAATACCGGTATAGAAAATGCCGCTGTGGAATTTGATATAGAAACATTAAGTCCAACCTATAAGTTATCGATAGGTATACCGGGAAAATCTAATGCATTTGAAATTTCAAAAAAACTTGGGCTGCCGGATTTTTTAATAGATAAATCAAGGAGCTTATTGACTAAGGAAACCATTCATTTTGAAGATCTGCTAAAAAATATTGAGGAGAACAGATCCATTGTAGAAAAAAAAAAACTGGAAACCATAAAACTTAGGATGGAAACTGAAAAATTAAAAGAGGAATATGAACAAAAAACTGAAAAACTGCAATTGCGGAGAGAAAAAGTAATCAGAGAAGCTAAAAAAGAAGCATATAAAATTGTAAAACAAGCAAGAACAGATTCGGATGAGATTATAGATAACTTAAAATCACTTAAAGTTGAATTAGAAGAAAAAGAGATGAACAGAAAAATTGAAGAGGCTCGCCAAAGTATCTCTAAAAAAATGGACAAATTTTCGGAAGGCATGGTAGAGCGATTGATTACAAAGGTCAATAAAAACCCTCCCAGAAATTTAAAAGCGGGAGAGACGGTGAGGGTGTTGTCACTCAAACAAACCGGTTATGTTATCTCACCGGAGGATGAAAATGGCGAAGTTCAAGTTCAAGTCGGAATTATGAAGGTAAATATGCATGTGTCCAATCTGGAAAGGGTTGAACATGAGGAGAAAACAAGAAAAACCGGTATAGGCAAAATAGCTATATCCAAGGTGCAAAATATAAACACGGAAATTGACGTAAGGGGACAAAACCTTGAGGAAGCAATGTTGGAGGTTGACAAATATTTAGATGATAGTTATATTGCAGGCTTGACTCATGTAACAGTGATCCATGGTGTGGGCACCGGAGTTTTGAGTGCGGGGCTCAAACAGATGTTTAAAAAACATAAACATATTAAAAAATATAGAGAAGGTGCCTATGGAGAGGGCGGAGCAGGCGTAACTATTGTATATCTTGAATGATACGGCAGGAAGGCGGATTGTGCGGAAAAAACTTTTATTGCGGTGCGGATAGCATGTGCAAATTCTGAGTATGGCAAGGAAACTGCTTTTGTATTATGTTCCATTGGAAGGGGTGATCATTATAATATTAATCAGTGCCTGTTTGCTGGGTGTTAACTGCAAATATAATGGAAAAAATAATTTAAATGAGGAAATAGTTGAATATTTTAAAGATAAAAATATTATTCCGGTTTGTCCGGAACAGTTGGGCGGGCTTTCTACACCTCGCTTTTCATCGGAAATTAAGAATGGGGATGGGCAGGATGTGCTGGAAGGAACAACTAAAGTTATGAATAATAGCGGGAATGATGTAACAGAGCAATTTATAAAAGGGGCTTATGAAACCTTAAGGCTGGCGCAAACTTTAGGTGCAACGAAGGCGGTTTTAAAAGCAAGAAGCCCATCCTGCGGTGTAGGGGAAATTTATAATGGAAATTTTAACGGCACTTTAATTGAGGGTGATGGAGTAACGGCAGCCTTACTGAAATCAAAAGGAATAGAAGTTTATAATGATGAAGATTTTTTATTCTATATATATGAGTAAAAACTGAAGGAGGATATATGCAATGGTTAATTTAAAAAAAAGATTGAGCAAGGAATTATTCAAAAATATTCCACAGTTTGCAGAAGAGGAAATTTTGACGATGATAGAAATACCTCCGGATAGTGAAATGGGGGATTTCGCTTTTCCCTGTTTTAAACTGGCGAAAGTTTTTAAAAAGGCGCCAAATATTATAGCCGGCGATATAGCTAAAGGCTTGGATAAAGGTGATTTCATAGATAGAGTTGAAATTGCGGGAGGATATTTAAATTTTTTTATAGATAAGGAATATTTTATAGAGGCTGTGCTTGGAGAAGTGTTGCTCAGAAAGGAAACTTACGGCGGCAGCTTAATCGGTGACGGAAAAAATGTGGTTGTAGAATTTTCATCACCGAATATAGCTAAACCTTTTCATATAGGACATATCAGAACGACAGTGATTGGAAGTTCTCTGTATAATATATATAAATTTTTAGGTTATAACACTATTGCAATCAACCATTTGGGTGATTATGGCACGCAGTTTGGAAAATTGATTGTGGCTTTCAAAAATTGGGGAAACGAGGAAGAAGTAAGAGCAAATCCAATAGCCGCTTTGCTCGACTTATATGTTAAGTTTCATAAGGAAGCAGAAACCAGATCGGAGTTAGAAGATGAAAGCAGACAATGGTTTAAAAAATTAGAAAATGGAGATGACGAGGCTGTAAAACTCTGGGAATGGTTTAGGGAGGTCAGTTTAGACGAATTTAATAGGGTCTATGATATATTGGATATTACTTTTGACTCCCTTGCAGGTGAAAGTTTTTATTCGGATAAAATGCCTGCGGTTATAAATATTATGGAGGAAAGGGGTATTATAGAAAAGTCTGAGGGGGCCGATATAGTAGATTTGGAGCCATTTGGGCTGCCTCCGGCTTTGATTAAAAAGGGTGACGGTTCTACTTTATATATCACTAGGGACATTGCAGCAGCTATTTATCGGAAAGAAACTTATGATTTTTATAAAAACATATATGTTGTTGGTTCCCAGCAAATTCTTCATTTCCAGCAGATGAAAAAAATATTGTATCTTATGGGTTTTGAATGGGAAAAAGACTGTATTC
>JALNXC010000130.1 GCA_023230535.1 Alkaliphilus sp.
GCCTGATTCTTAAAATGGACATGAAATCACTTCTCACATCCTGGATAGACGATCCTGTAAGATTTTCAGTTGACTGCTTTGGCGAGGAGCCGGACGATCTACAGAGGCCTATATTTGAGGCAGTGGCAGAGCATGACAGGATAGCTGTTCGTAGCGGAAACGGTCCCGGGAAGACCTGGACAGCGGCAAAGCTTGGGTTGTGGTTTTTTGTAACAAGGCCGAAATCAATAGTTGTCACGACTGCTCCTACTTGGCAGCAGGTGCAGCGGATACTCTGGAAGGAGATCAGGGCCAACATTTCAAAAGCCCCGATTTTAAGGCCATTTCTATACCTTCCCCCGAGGGATGCAGAGGTCTTAATGATAAGGTCAGATGGAAGCTATGGCGACGACTGGGCCATGATAGGAAGGGCCTCAGACAAGAAGGAGAACATGCTCGGTTTTCATGCGCCATATCTAATGTTCATAGTGGACGAGGCATCAGGGGTGCCCGATGAGATCTTCGAGGCCATCGAGGGGACGCAGACCCAGGAGGGCGTGAACTCCTCCAAAATTCTTTTGATAGGAAATCCCACAAGGCCAGAGGGATTCTTCTACGACATCTTCCATTCAAAGAGCTCAAACTGGAGGACGTTCCATCTTGACGGGAGGCTTAGCCCAAGGGTGTCAAAGCAGTGGATATCCCAGATGTCCGAAGACTATGGCAGCGACAGCCCGTTCTTTCAGATCCATGTGCTGGGGAACTTTCCTCCTGCAGACAAGAACACCTTGATACCGCTAAGCTGGATCGAGAGGGCGCTAGTCGATCCAGAGGACAAAGGCAAAGGTGTGGCATATGCCGGATTTGATGTTGCCGAGATGGGGGATGACTACAGTGTCTACATCAAGGCCTCACTTCGCCAGGGCATCTTCAATATTTATGATATAGATTTCATGGCAAAGCTTGAGATATCCCCCTTAACTAACTGGGCAAAAAACAAGCTTGACAATGATCCGCCTGAGAAGCTTGTAATAGACTCAAACGGTGTTGGAGCAGGCGTCTATTCAAATCTAAAAGAGGAGGGCTATCCCGTGATAGGATTTAGGGGAGGGGAGTCCCCGTTAATGCTTTCAGAAGAAGCAAAGTTTGCCAATCTGAAATCCCAGGCCTACTGGAATCTTAGATCATTGTTTGAGAAGGGCGAGATTAAGATCCAGAAAGTCCCGAACTTTAAGAAGCTCGTTTCAGAGCTCTCCACAATTAAATATGATTTTGATTCCAAGGGAAAGATCATCGTGAAGAGGGAGAAGGACAAGAAATCGCCGGACTTTGCAGATGCGCTTAGCCTATGCTGCTTTGGGCCCTATCTATCGGCACAAAAATTAGGAGTTGCGCTTGTTGATATCTGGTGAGATTAAGGCCGGAAAGAACTCAAAGTATACCGACCAGCAGATCAGGAAGTGCATTGAGTATTTAGAGAAAGGGCACAGCGAGAGGTATGTGGCCTTAAAATTAGGGCCTGACTGGACTAGGGAGAATGTCAGATATTATAAGAGGAAATATTCTCAATCAAAGCCAATATGCTCCAGTATTAATTAAGTTCAACCACATCAGCTTCAATTAGATCCCCTGACTTAACGAGAAACATTAAGTTGTGCTCTCCAAATTCTTCGATTAAGTGTCTTATATTAACTTTTGATTTATTCTTAACAAACAATAAAATCATTATTTGTTGGTCATTTAGGATATTGATATTTTTAAGTTCAGAAATATCCATTTTCTTTATTTCATCAGACAGTCTCACTGCAGAATCATTGTCGATAATATTTTGAAATTTCTTGAAGTTATCATCATATTTCTCTTCTTTGTCAGAATTAAGTTCCCAAATATATCCTTTCTCTATCAATCTTTGTATGTCATTTTTTCCAAATTTATCAATTAATTCTGCTTTGTTAAGATCAGAGTTTTGTCTAAAATATAAAAAAGTCAATATTTCTGAATCTGTGAGCTTTTCAAATTTTTTTAAATAGCCTGCAGACAATCCGCCCTTTGCAGGATTAATTCTCAAATCGCTACTCTTAACTTGGATTGATTTACTCTTTTTTGATGCTTTATGTATTTCCCATAAATATACTATTATACATGCACTTCCGGTAAAGAAAAAAATAATAAGTACAGTTATTGTTCCTATATCCAACGTGGGGGAATATACTCCAAATAATATTTCTGATAATATTAATAATACTGTAACGAGAAATAATGCTCCTATTCCCCAGAGCATTGATAATAAAATCTTATTTTTTCTGTCAATTTTGTTTGCTACTAATAGTGGAAGCAATAAGACATAAATAATGGAATTAATTAAAGGCAAAATTAAATCATTAAAAATAAAAATTGAACTAAAGGCTAAGATCAAAGAAAATATGAATACTAAGGGAATAATTATTTTATTTCCCCTAGTTGGATTCTTTTTGTATGCATAAAAAGCCAACCATGTTGGGAAAATCACTACCAACAAAAAATAGGTTATAAATATAAAAATAGCTATATCCATATCTTTGAAATTGTATTCAATATATATAAGAATATGGACAAAAAATAAGGTGACACCCATTAATAATGTTAAATTTCAGTTATTTAATTCATAAATATAATTGATCTGACTTTTTGGTATCCAGACATCACTTTGGAACGGATAATTGGCCCTAAAAAGAAAGGCTTTTTCTGTTTCTCTGACAATGATTGCTTGGAATTGAGTTGGAATTCTTTTTTCATTTGCAATCCAACTTGTCACTTCAACTTGATAATCTTTTCTTTTTTTCACTTTAAGAAAAGTTTCATACATATATTTGTCAGCCCAGATGTGAGATGCGAATGAAATAGCGCCTACCGTAGTTACTATCCACGAATTAACTAAAAGAAAGAGAATAAGGCAAGATACAATCCCAAATTTAAATGTGTGGGGGAATCTTCTGTGATCCGGACTATTAAGGGCATAGCCTTGATGAATCAAAAATAGACCTACTGCTGCTATCATTTTCAATAGATCAAAGAAGTTAAACCTATTAAATAGCGAAAGTAAAGAAATCAGGAAAAGTCCGATAACACACAAGTAAAATATACCACTTATCTTAGAAAGAGGATGATCTATATCAGGCAGTAGGCTAAAAATAAAAAAAGTTATTATTAATAAAAAAAATGAACTTCCTTGGAATGGATTCATTCCAAGAACATAGTAGACAAATACTAGGAATAATATATTTAATAAACCGCTTATAAATAAATGCCCCTCTGCATTCAAGGATATCATATAAAACTTGTTTTCCCAATATATAAGAATATGGAAAAAAATAGGGAAAATAGGGAAAAAAATAGTGAACCTAATATGTCAATTTAATAAATTCTTTTTAGTGTTGGTATTCTCTTGCTGAATGTTTCTTCGAACTTTACCACGTTTTCTATTAAGAACGAGATCATTTTATCCCAATCATCTAGATTATCGATACTGACATCACTCGTTGCATATTCAATATTTGAGGATTTATTATCGTCCTTTCGTCTCCAAACTAAAGGATAGCCTAATTCAGATTCTATACTCTCCTTTTCATTGTAGAGGGCATCAAACATTTTCTTGTTCAATTCTTTGGAAGAATTCAAATAAAATTCTACTCTCGCATATGCTCTTGATATTACAAGGCCATATGATACTCCAGATATTCCTGCACTTTTAGATATCCAGCTTTCCCTACTTGGGCCTATGGTTTGATAGAGATCGTATTTCTTGTTCATCTCTTCGAGGAATTTATTCCAGAATTCATAATTAACGTTTCTTCTTTCTCTATTTTTCTCCCTTTCTATGAGTATTTCCTGATTTTTCTCCGCCATCCTGATTGTATACTCTTCTGAATCTTTCATAGGTATAATCTGTTCAATGTTTAGGAACAAGTCATCTCGTATTTGGTAGGGGGTTACTTTGAAGCATTTAATCCTGACGTTAAAGTCCAACAACCACAGTACCGTAGCAGTTACTTCTTTTCGGTAATTTGCCGCAATAAAGAATATTCTTTGGGATTGAGATTTGTTTAACTCCATTTCTCCAAGATCACAGAAATTATTGAGATTGTTTTCGGCATTCTCATCTCGGCTCTCTTTATCAAGAAAATCCTGGTAAATCTGAATAATTTGGCTCTTGGTGAGCGTTGAACAATACGATGCGTATTTCAAGGCCTGCCAAACAACGTCTTTTCCTGAGTCATCCAACTTGTTTTCAATGATTACTAGATTTCCTTCTTTATCGATGGCCAAAAGATCAAGCCTCTCATAAGTATCATTAAAATCAGAAAACTCTTTTTGTATAATTAATAGTTCCTCGCCTAAGCTAGAGGGATTCTTTGCAATCCATTCCTGCAGATGATCTCTTTCATTAAATCCTAGCTCCGAAAATTTCTTTTGTGTAACTTCTTGGATTTCATTATTTTTCTTGTCTATAGTATAAATAGTACCACCACCATGATCAATATATCTTTTTATCTATCCAATAATTCTTATTTTCCCCATATATAAGAATATGGAAAAAAATAGGGAAAAATATTTCTTTTCCAAATACTATTAAAAACTACGAAAGTTATTCTATTAAGATTACAATGTCAGTAGAAGAAGAATCTGCCCAAATAACAAAGGAGAATATAGGTAAGGTAATTGAATTTATACCCTACTTTGAAGATAAGGCCAACGTTTTCTATATTCTTGTGCCGCCAAGAGAAGTTAAACAAGGAGTATACCACGTTCCATTTTATGACTATTCAAAAAATGTCTCTGATTTTTTAGATACATTATACAATGAAAATTTCACTACTTATTATGGCGAGGCCAAAGATAGTGACTATATATTTAAATTTATTAATAGA
>JALNXC010000131.1 GCA_023230535.1 Alkaliphilus sp.
AAGCATGATTCTCCCCATACTTGGAGAGATAATGAAGAATTTCTTCCTCGATGTCCTTTGGAATAACGATTCCTTCAATAACTCTGCGAATTATTCCGCTGATTTCACTGATTTTCTTTCTGTCTTTTGCCTTTAGTAGAGACAATTGCTCCAACAATGAGTCTAATTCCGGTGTTTCGTTGACTACTTTTTTGTATGCTTCGGTCGTAATGCAAAAGCCCTCCGGTACTTGTGTTCCCTCAATTCTGGATAGTTCCCCAAGGTTGGCGCCTTTACCCCCAACTGCCATGAGTTTATGTCTATCAATCTCCTGAAAACTAAGCACATATGAATTCATAAAATTTTCCCTCCTTCATTTTTTAATCATTACTTATAAAAGTTTTTTTTAAAGAGTTTCAAGCATTCTTCAAACATTTTATATAATTCATCAAAATCACTTTCTCCTATGTCTGCCATTTTGCTCATATAACCCTCAGAAATCCAGTCAATCATATTCATGACAAGGTTTGGATCAATATCGTCTTTAAATTTTGAAAAATCTGCACCCTCAAAAGTTATTTTCTTTCCGAGGGTTCTGCCGTCACTTTTGCTGAAAATAGTTTTTAGTTCTTCCTTAACTTCATCATCATTTTCAAAATATGCATTCTGAATAAATAAAGAAACATGAGGATGTTTTTCCATCAAAGAAAGCTTAAGCTTACTCGTATATAAAATCCTGTCAAATAAATCTGTAATACTATCATCAAATTTTTCGATGACTTCAATACTAATACTCTTCACGCATGTATTTACCAAGTATAGATATAGTTCTTTCTTTGTACCAAAGTAATGAAATACCATTGCTTTGGAAATACCTGCACTACCGGCTATATCACTAATAGATGTTTTCTTATATCCATGCGTTGCAAATGTTTTTAATGCGGCATCAATAATTAAATTTTGTTTTTCTATAGGTAAATTTAAAAATTTTTCCATGTCATTTCCTCCCTACCAAAATTGCATTAACCGAATCGGTTTATGTAAAAGTAACATAATAAACCGATTCGGTCAAGACTTTTCTTGCTCATTCCAAGTTGAAGCATATACAGTTGCAAACCTAACTTTTTGTCTACATGTCAATTCCCAAATTAAACTAGGTAAACTTTTTGGTTGACATTCACATAATATTGCTTCACCAACATACATATCCATATTTGCTTCTAATTTACACCGGTATTCTGTGATGTATTCACACCAATAATCGCCATCAGCTTCCTTTAGACCTTTTCGCCGCCGAAAACGCCCTTGCTTACAGCTTATCTTCCCATTAGCTAGATGATAGGTTCTCTTTCAAACCATTGGCTCGGCAACATGCCTCGCAAACAAAAAAATAGCCGATAAGTCGGCTAAAATAATAAAAAAGCTACTACTCACTAATAATTAATGGGTAATAGCTTCTTTGTTATTTATTATATTATTATTTAATTATTGGTGCGAGGGAAGAGATTCGAACTCTCATGGTCTATGACCAATAGTCCCTCAAACTATCGTGTCTACCAATTCCACCACCCTCGCATTAAGCATTTATATTACCTATTGATTTAATAAATAGCCTTTCCTATAAGATACTGCCATCACAAATAGCGTGTCTGCCGTTCCACCACATCCGCAAATCAAGTTGCCTTATTCATTATAGTATTTTTTGTTTCAAGTGTCAATATGTTGCATACCCGAATAACATCAAATTGTTGTAATCTTTTCTATGTTTTTATTTGTTATTTTTATGATAAATACACGAAACTGCCCTTGATATGCCGGCATATCTCCAATGCCGCATATCATATATTGAATTTTATCATTCAGTATTGATATACCAATTGTTGATATTTGAAAACATATTATAACTATGAGGTTTTAAGTCGCCTTTTATTTTTTTGTTCACAATTACCGCACCATTTTTAAAAAATAAACTGATATATGGCAATTCCTTGACGATATGTTCCTCTATATCACCAAGTTTTTGTTTTTTTAATGTTGAACTATTGCTGATTAAGTAGGTATCCAATAAAGTATCCAGTTCCTCATTATTATAGGCAATGAAGTTAGTACTATCTATTGCAGACGAATGAAACATATTTGTAATATCCGGTATATGGGATAACTCCCAACCCCCTAAAAATAGGTCGTAATTATTGGTAGCAAGTTGTTCCTTAAGGTCATCCCATTCTAAAGATTCAATTTCTAATTGTATGCCTACCTTATTTAAATCATCTTGAATAAATAGGGCAATTTGATCTCTTAACGGATTGCCCGTATTAGTAATTAACTTAAGATTTATAGTTTTACCCTTTTCATCTGTCCTAAAATCGCTATTTTCTTTCAGTGTATAGCCTGCCCTGCCTAAAAAGGTCGAAGCTAAATTAGGATTGAGCCCGAGCTGAATTTTCTCATAGTCATAAAGCCACGAATTGGGCATGACAGGATAATCCGCCACCGTAGCATGGCCCAGACAAATATTATTAACAATTTTTTCTCTGTCTATACTATAAGCTATCGCCTTTCTGATATTTATGTCATTTAAAATATCTTTTCTAAAATTAACCCCTATAAATTCATAATGAGATATAACAAATTCTTCGTGCCTTATTGTCTTATCATCCGTATATTTACCCCAATCCACAATATCGGTATATAAAAAATCTATATCTCCATTTTCAAATAAAGATAATTGGGCTTTTTCATCCGGGACAATGAGGACATTGATTTCTTCTATATAGGGTTTATTTCTCCAATAATCATTGTTGCGAACTAAAGAAATTTTCCTTGACTTGTCATATTCTTTTATTTTATACATTCCCGTTCCAACAATATTTAAATCCTCCTGCTCTAAAAGTTGCACCTGATTGTTTTGAAAAATATGCTTTGGTAAAATAGGAAATGTCATAGTCTCAAGTATATTGGCCATATCATCCGATAGACCGACTTTTACGGTATTTTCATCTATTTTAGTGACACCTGTTATATTTTCTAAAGATTGCCTGTATATTGAAATCTTATTGAGGCCTTTTATGTTCCCCTTTATTGCGTTAAATGTAAAAACCACATCATCCGCAGTTACGGGCTGTCCGTCATGCCATTTAACCCCTGTTCGCAGTTTAAAATCTATACTCTTCGTCTCGTTAAATTTCCAGCTTTCAGCCAGTAACGGTTCTATACTCATATCCTCTTTAAAGGTAACCAGTCCCTCATATATCAAATGATGAACCTGAAATAGATCCTCGTTCCTGTTAAATAACGGGTTGAGTGTCTGGAATCTGGTAGTGGATATAGTTATTGCCCCTCCATCCGCCGGAATATAATTTTCTAATGCCTCTTCTCCCCCCTCTTCATCATTTATATCGGTACCGGGGCTACAAGAAGTGAGCAATAATAATATTATCAAAATAATACTGATATATTTTGAACTATTCACCTTAAATCTCCTCCAGCGATAAAGTTTATATAATTTATCTTATTTGTAAATTTTGGTATATATTTTGTAATCTCTCAAAACCTTTTTTTTATAAACCCTGGTTTCATGAAAAGGAATTTTATATAGTGTCTTTCCGTCCCTACTATACCTTGAATCGCCTAACCACTTTTTAACATTTCCATTTCCCGCATTGTATCCTGCTATTATTAATTCGATATTATCACCAAATTCCTGTTTTAATACATTTAAATACCAAATGCCAAACCGTATATTTAATTCAGGCTGAAAAAGCATATCCTCGAAATAATTTGTTATTTTTAACTTTTCGGAAATCCATTCCCCTGTAATAGGCGCTATTTGCATCAAGCCCCTCGCATCTTTTTTTGAAACAGCATCGGGATTAAATCTGCTCTCGTTTTTAATTATAGCTACAACCAGATAGGGATCTATTTCATATTTTTTAGCATATTTTTCGATCAAACTATAATAATAAATTGGATAGATTGTCCTTATAACCCACTTTATATTTTGAAGTGCAATAACTGCAACAACCAGTAACAGAATAATTATCAAAAATCTGAAACATCCCCTACGCAAAACCAACATAAACTACAACCACCTCAAAATATCATTCAATTATTCTTTCCCAATTTTCCTCTATCTGTGCCTGCAGATAGGCCAAATCTTTCGAATTGTCTATAATTAAATCAGCATATTTCTTCTTATCCTCAAGAGCTATTTGTACATCTATGCGCTTTTGAGCCTGATCAGTACTGATATTTTCTCTCTCAACCAGGCGCTCAAGTTGCATTTTTTCAGGTACGACAATGAGCCAAACCTCTTCAACCAGGTTCATTAAATTCAGCTCGATCAATAAAGCCGCGTCTAATATTATAACACGATTATTATATGTTTCTCTATATCGATTTATTTCATCGATAATTTTTTCAACAATATAGGGGTGTACAATCTCATTTAATTTTTTTAACGACTCAGTATCATTAAAAACAATATTGCCAAGTTTTTTACGATTGAGCCTCATGTTTTCAAATAAAATCTCACTCCCAAAATGCTCCTCAATCTCTTTTAATGCGGGACTACCTCTTTCTACTACCTTTCTGGCGATTTTATCCGCATCTATTATAATAGCACCCAGCTCTTTTAATATATTTGATATTGTAGTTTTACCGCTGGCTATTCCTCCCGTAAGCCCTATGACCCGCACCATAAAACCACCTCTTAATTTATATCATACCAATTATCAGCATAGGATATATCTACTTTTAAAGGTACTGATATTTTAACGGCATCTTCCATGGATTCCCGTAAAATTTCAGTCACAGTTTCCTTTTCATTTTCAGGACATTCTATCAACAACTCATCATGTACTTGAAGAATCAATTTAGCTTTCAGATTTC